>JAFTQV010000069.1 GCA_017462605.1 Clostridia bacterium
ACGGTTATGCAGGATATTATGCGAAAGAAGTACATAACGGAGAAAGTAAGATAGTAAATAAGGACGGTTTCTTATTCTATACTTATGATGGAACAAATTATTTGCTTGGCTATGAAGGAAATGCAACCGATCTTATACTTCCCGAAAGCTATAACGGTGAAAATTACGCGATATATAAGTATGCGTTCGCTTATTGCGATAGCCTTACAAGCGTGACGATCGGAAACAGCGTAACAAGCATCGGCAATTCTGCGTTCTCTGATTGCGATAGCCTTACAAGCGTGACGATCGGAAACAGCGTTACAAGCATTGGCAATTCTGCGTTCTATAATTGCGATAGCCTTACAAGCGTGACGATCGGAAACAGCATTACAAGCATCAGCGATCGAGCATTCTATAATTGCAGAAGCCTTACAAGCGTGACGATCCCGGATAGCGTTGCAAGCATCGGCGATTATGCGTTCTATTTTTGCAACAAGCTTGTTGAGGTCATAAACAAATCTTCGCTTAATATTCAGGCGGGAAGCAAAGATTACGGTTATGCAGGATATTATGCGAAAGAAGTACATAACGGAGAAAGTAAGATAGTAAATAAGGACGGATTCTTATTCTATACTTATGACGGAACAAATTATCTGCTTGGATATGTAGGAAATGAAACAGAGCTTATACTTCCCGAAAGCTATAATGGCGAAAAATACGAGATATATGATTATGCGTTCAGATATTGCACCAGCCTTACAAGCGTAGCGATCGGAAACAGCGTTACAAGCATCGGCAGTTCTGCATTCTGGGGTTGTTCAAGTCTTACAAGCGTGACGATCGGAAACAGCGTAACAAGCATCGGCGATTCTGCGTTCTATAATTGCAATAGCCTTACAAGCGTGACGTTTGAGAACCCTAACGGTTGGTGGTATTCTTCAAGTTCAACGGCTACAAGCGGTACGGCAATTTCTTCAACCGATTTGTCGAACACTTGGGAAGCAGCACAATTTTTAAAATCATTCTATTGTGATTACTATTGGAGACGCGGTTAAGCAGAAAATTTGAACCTCAAAAAAACAACAAGGCATAAAATTAGAGCGAAGAAACCGTATTTTTTAGACGGAATCTTCGCTCTTTTGGGATTGCCTAAATGAAGCAGCCTCTTTTCGTGTTGAATCGAAATGCAACGAATGCCCTCGCTTATAACTATTGACTTTTAAAATAAAATAGTGTATAATGACTTATCCGCGAGAGCGGAAATTCTGATTGGAGGCGGGCTATGAAAAAGAAAAACGGACTTCTGCGTTCTCAGCTTCAGCTTTTAAAGCCATTCATATCAAACTGCTCGCTTTCCGTGGCAAGGCGCGGTCAGGATAGAATAGGCAGGCTTATGGCTCTGCCTCATAAGGGAGACTGCGAGGTTCAGGATATCACCGTTGGCGATATCCCCTGCGCAATGGTAACTCCCAAAAACGAGCTTTCGGACGGAGTAATAATATATCTTCACGGCGGCGGATACGTCGCCGGCAACCTTTCTTATGCAAAGGGCTTTGCTACCGTTCTTGCGGTCAAGTGCGGGATAAAGGTCTTTACCGTTGCATACAGGCTCGCTCCCGAGCACGTTTTTCCCGCTGCGGTTTCGGATACTCTCGAGGCATACGGTTATCTGCTTTCCAATGGCTACGACCCTTCCAAAATAATCATTGCGGGCGAGTCGGCAGGCGGAGGACTTTGCTATTCGCTTTGCAGAAAGCTCCGTGAGAAGGGCAGGACCCTTCCTGCGGGAATAGTTGCGATCTCTCCTTGGACGGATCTTACCCTTTCGGGCTCGTCCTTTGCAACAAATGAGAAGGTCGACCCCTCGATGACGAAGTCGAGGCTGAAATATTTCGCCGATTGCTATGCCTACGGAGCGCACCCCGAGGGCAAGAAGCTGATACCCAACGTCAATCAGAACGAGGAAGAGGATAGAACTGTAAAAAGCGATCCTTTGATGTCTCCGCTTTTTGACAGTCTTGAAAAAATGCCACCCTCGCTTATCTTCGTCGGCTCAGACGAGATAATGCTTGACGATTCCGTTAAGCTTCACGGAAAGCTTCTCGAGGCAGGCGCGGAAAGCACCCTTGAGGTCAAGGCTGATATGTGGCACGGATACCTGCTCTACGGCATCAAGGAAAACGAGGTCGATTTCGATAGGATAAGAAAATTCATAAAGCAGAGAATACCGCATCACAGAAGGCTGAGATGGGTAACTCTCGATAACGCTGCCAAGATATTCCCCGCGGCAAGAAACCGTAATTGGAGCAACGTTTTCCGTCTTTCGGCAACTATGAAGGAGCCGATAGACAGAGAGCTTATGCAGACCGCCCTTGACGTGACGGTCAGAAGATTTCCAACTA
Source organism: Clostridia bacterium (assembly GCA_017462605.1). GTDB lineage: Bacteria > Bacillota > Clostridia > Oscillospirales > CAG-272 > UBA1740. The sequence goes on from JAFTQV010000069.1 coordinate 2,385, forward strand.
TCGCGGTCAGAGTCAAGACGGGATTTTTCTGGTACTACCTCGAGGAAGTACCGAAGGCGCCGAAGCTTATGGACGAAAAGCCGTATCCGCTTTCGCGTATGCCGAGATCGGACTTCAGCAAATGCGCATTCAGAGCTATTATCAACGATAAGAGGATAGCAGTGGAGTTTTTCCACGCCCTGACGGACGGCAACGGCGGTCTTGTTTTCTTGAAGACCCTCGTTTCCGAATATATATTCCAGAAATACGGCGAGAAGGTCCCGATAGGCAACGGAGTTCTCGATAGGCTCGAGGAGCCGCTCGAGGAAGAATTTGAGGATAGCTTCTTGAAATATGCGGGCGAGCATGCGGCTTCAAGAGCCGATACCGATGCTTACCGTATAAAAGGCAGGCGCGAGGAGGACGGATTTAGGACTAATACCACCTTCATTCTTGACGCAGATGCCGTTGTGAGAGAGGCTAAGAAAAGAGGTATCACCGTCACGGCATATCTATCCGCGGCGCTTACCGTTGCGGCTGCCAATCTTCAGTATAAGACCGAGCCGAAGGTCAAAAATCATAAGCCGATAAAGGTGCTTATCCCGGTAAACCTTCGTAAGATATTTAAATCGGGAACTCTCAGGAATTTCGTGCTGTATGCCACAACGAGTATAGATACCAAGCTTGGTAAATACGAGTTTGACGAGATATGCGATATCATTTCTCATCAGATGAAGCTCCAGATAACCGAGAAGAATATGGCGGCGATGATAGCAACGAACGTTAACGATGAGAAGAGTCGCGCTCTGCGCGTGGTTCCGCTATTCCTCAAAAATATCGTGATGAAAATGGTATTCAACGCCGTTGGTGAAAGAAAGTCCTGCTTCAGCTTTTCAAACCTCGGAGTAGTCGATCTTCCCGAGGAATTCACAAGCCATGTTGAAAGGCTTGATTTCGTGCTTTCAAGCCAGGCTTCAAGCCCCTACAACGTATCAGCTATTACCTACGGCGGCAAGGTGTATCTCAACATTATAAGAAATATCGCCGAGCCGATATTTGAAGCCGAGCTTTACCGCGCTCTGCGAGAGCTCGATATACCTCACGAGGTCGAGAGCAATACGAGAAATAAAAAATCTGCTCATAAGTCCCAACGTCATTAAGTTAACAAAGGGTAAGGAACACCCTTGCGCCGAGATCCTTCACTTCGCCTATTTCACTCGCTGTCATCCTCGAGCGAAGTGAAGTATCTCGAGTGAAATAGGCATCGTTCGAGGATGACGGCGCGAGTTATTTCTTAACTTAACGAGATCGCATAATCCCCTCGGGGATCAATAATAACCGAATGGAGAAGATATATGTACTGTGTTAACTGCGGAGCGAAGCTCTCCGCAGGGCAGAAGGTCTGCCCTATATGCGAGACTGAGGTCTATCATCCGAGCTTTGCATCAGAGCCCGAGATCAGAACGTATCCCGACGGCTCGTTTAAGTCGGAGGAATTCAATTATAAAGGTCTCCTTTTCGTGATAACGATACTTTATCTGATACCCCTCATTCTTCCGATGATCCTTGAGATCAGCTGGGTAAAAAACGTCGGCTGGTCGGGGTACGTCACGGGAGGATGCATACTCTTTTACCTCGCATTTATCCTTCCTTATTGGTGGAAGCGCCCAAATCCCGTAATATTCACTCCGTGCTTTCTTGCAGCGGCAATTCTATTCCTATGGTACGTATGCTGGAATACGGGCGGAAGCTGGTTCTTTCCCTTTGCGCTTCCCATATCGGCGGCTCTTTTTGCGATCATTACTGCGATGACGGCGGTTCTTAAATACGTCAGGCGAGGAAGGCTTTTCACCGTGGGCGGAGGCATAATCGCGCTCGGGGTATGGACGGTCGAGCTTGAGATACTTATCCGAGTAACGTTTGGAGTTGACCCTCACTTTTATTGGTCGATAAGCTCCTTTGGATTTTGCTTTATCGTTGGTATCTTGCTTATCATAATCGGTATAGTAAAGCCGTTCCGCGATTCGCTTAAAAAGATATTTTATATAGGAAAAGTATAATAAATGTTTACAATATGTGGAAAGGAACACAAAAATGGCAAATGAACTTGATAATGTAAAAAAGAATTTAGAGGAGCTTGGCGAGGATTATGTTGATCCGATCTCCGCTATTCTCGATCCCGATAACGAGGATAATATTATTCTCTTTGATGAGAACAATAATGAGACCGAGTTTTCTCAGGTAGCAGTAATTCCGCTCAATGAGAAGATATACGTTATCCTCAAGCCCGAGACCGAGATCGAGGGCGTTGGAGAGGACGAGGCTCTTGTATTTATCATCGAGGAGATCGAGGATGAGGACACTCTCGTGCTTTGCTGCGATGAAGACGCGATAGATAAGGTATTCGAGGAATACTATAAGCTTCTTCGGGAAGCAGGCGTAGATACAGGCGACGGCGAAGAGGACTGATCTTAAACTGTAACAAATGAAAAAGGGACTGTCATATTTGACGAGATCGAAAAAATCCGAAAAGGATATTAAAACAACATTAAAACGAACGAAAAGTATAAATGAGACAATTATAGGTTGAAATTCTGCGAATTTCTTCTGTTTTAATGGATTTTTTCTACCGTCGTTCTCAAGGCTCGACGTACACTCGTACGCCTCGCGCCTTGAGAAACAACGATTCTCGCCTAAATCTGACTATCCCCAAACGAGGCTGCCTCAAATTCGCATTTGAGACAGCCTCGTTAACCTATTAAATTTTACAGTCAATTATTTTTCGCGAGCCTTCCCGAAATAAAGGAAGGAAGATAGAACACCGCGTGGATAATGAGATAAGCGATATAAACGATCACCGTTGCGAGTATATCGGGCGTTGCCGCGCCGATCGGAGCGAAGATGAAGGAATTAAGCTTGAAGAACATATAGTCAGATCCGATAGGCGAGTAATTTACCGCGTTTGCTATGACAGAAACCAGAAGGAATGGAAGCGCGGGAAGAAAAAGCTCGTGGACCTTCGTGACTCCCTTATAAGAATGGAAGCCCGAAAGAAGCATAACGAGAGCGGTAAATACCATAACACCGTGATAAAGGAAGGTATGGAAGCCTGCGAAGGATATGCAGGAATAATTGCCGAGTATCGTCGCGGGGTAGACGAAGTTTATCGAGCCGCCGATAAGACCAAGCGTGCAAACGTATCCCGCGCCCGCTCTTCTGAGCTTTTCATTGCCGAAAATTGCAAACGGCATAGCATACATAAAAATGCTGCAGGGATACAGAGGAAGTATACCGCCTGCCTCAAATCTGACTGCGCTGCCCGAAACGCTTTCCCAAACGATCTTGACAGCCTCGAGAACAACGAGTGATGCCCATAAAACGGTAAACACAGTCTTGATCGTTTTTTCGTTCTTCTTTGAGAGAAGAATTGCGAGAGCTATCACCGCCGCTATGCATATAGCCGAAAAGATAAAGTGCAAAGGGGTAAACATAGTGCCGGGAATCTTGTCCGCCGAGGGAAGAAAATCCTTATGCGTAAAGAAATTTTTGATAAGATCGGAAAAAGACATCATTTTGTTTTAACCTTCCTTTTTGCAATATTATAAAAAAGATAATTTCCCCAGAACATCAGAGATGACTGAGCAAGGAAAACGACTGCCATATAAAGATACTTAGAATAATTGATTATCGGCTCAAGTATCGGGAGCTTGAAGGCGTGGCGCAGAAACATACAGTTAGTACCAAGGCTCTCGTTGAGAAATACCGAAGGCACAGAAGCTAAAAGTATCAGGCAGAAATAGGGGAGAGCATCAAAGCTCTGCGGCTCATATTCGCGCGTGATCAGTATCATAAGCCCGGTATAAAACATTACCAGGTGATAAATGAAGCTATGCATCACCGAAGGGTGAAGCGCGGGATAAATTGCAAGCGAGGTAGAGGGATAAAGCATAAAGAAAGCCGATGCGATAATTCCGCCCATAGTTATATACGCGAACCCCATTTTTCGGATGAAATCCACCTTGGCGAAGGTGCACCATATTGCAAAAATGAAAAGACTGCAATAATAAAGAGGCACCCAGCTGTCATACCACTGATTTTTAAAAATTCTCAGCGAAACCTTGGCTATTTCCATTACCGTGAGAGCCACCGCGATAATAAATCTCACTCTGGGCATATCGCCTGCGGTAAGCTTTCTCGAAAGAAAAAGCAAAAGAGCGGCTATACCGATAAAAAGCAGAACGTAAAGCAAATGATAAATGCCAAACATTCCCGCAACGTCGCTCTCATTGAAATTGTCATAGAAAAACTTCTTCTCCCCGGCATCGGGGTCAATGATTTTCAACATAAATTGCTCCAATATTTTATTCCTAAAGCAGTATAGACCATTATTTGGTAAAAATCAAGGAAAAACCAATTTATTAATAATATTTAACAAAATGAAAAAGATAATTAAAAAAGCATTTTTTAATTCACTTCCTGTTTTTGCGGGATATTTATTTCTCGGCTTCGGCTTCGGTATAATTGCCGAGGGTGCGGGCTACGGCATAATATGGGCGTTTTTTATGAGCCTTTTTATATACGCAGGCTCTATGCAGTACGTCTCTGTCAGTCTCCTTACGTCGGGCGCGAGCCTTATATCTGTCGCTATAACCACACTTATGGTAAACGCAAGGCATCTCTTTTACGGAATAACGATGATAGAGCCGTATAAGAAGGCGGGCAAGCTTAAGCCGTATCTGATGTTTTCTCTTACCGATGAGACCTATTCGCTCGTTTGCGAGGGAAAAGCGCCCGAAGGCTGCGACTTTCATAAATACTCCTTCTTTTTATCGATGTTCAATCAGAGCTATTGGATACTCGGTTCAACTCTCGGCGCTCTTGTAGGCACTCTTTTCAGCTTTAATACCAAAGGCGTTGAGTTTGCCATGACCGCCCTTTTCGTCACGGTCTTCGTTGAGCAGTGGAAAAGCACGAAGGATCACGTACCCGCTATTATCGGAGCAGCATCTGCCTTGGTATGCCTTTTTATATTCGGCTCGGAAAGCTTCCTTATTCCAACTATGATCGTGATCAGCATCGCGCTTCTTTTGATGAAGAGAATAAGAAAAGAGAAGGCAGAGACTCCCGCCTCCGATAATGTCGGGAACGTCGTGGTGGGGGAAGAAAAAGAATGAACGTCGGAAGATCCATAATCATAGTAGCCGTCATAGCTCTTGTCACGCTCTTACTGAGAGTGCTTCCTTTTATAATATTCGGCGGCAAAAGGAAAACGCCCGAGATCATACTATACCTCGGCGCAAAGCTTCCATATGCAATAATGGGAATGCTTGTTATCTACTGCTTAAAGGACGTCGCGCCTCTCGCATATCCGTACGGCTTGCCTGAGCTTATCGCTATTGCCGTAGTTGTCATCCTGCACCTTTTTAAAAGGAATACCCTTCTTTCGGTAGGCGGCGGAACCGTTGCGTATATGCTTCTCGTGCAGCTCGTTTTCGTTTAAAGTCAAAAAAATGCCGCTTTGTGACAAAGTCACGGAAGCGGCAGATAAAAAGCGGTTATAATAAGACAGAAAATAAAAAACCGAAAGGAAAAACAAAATGTCAGTAATCAAAGTAACGAATGAAAATTTTAATGATATAAGAAATTCGGATAAGCCCGTGCTTCTTGACTTCTACGCAGATTGGTGCGGACCTTGCAGAATGGTCGGCCCTATCATCGAGGAGATAGCAAACGAAAGAGACGATATAGTCGTTGGAAAAATAAACGTTGATGACGAGGAGGCTCTTGCAAGAGAGTTTGGCGTTTTCAGCATTCCCACGATAGTAGTTCTTAAGGAAGGCAAGGTCGCCAACCGCTCGGTAGGAGCGAAGTCCAAGGCGGGACTTATAGAGCTTCTCGTCTAAGAAGCGGAGATAGCGCGCAGCCTCTTCTTGTCCACTATTCGGACGCCGAGGCTTCGGCTTGTCTCGATCATGCCTTCTTGGGCGAAATATTTTAACATTCTTGAAACCACCTCACGAGCAGAGCCCATGTATTTTGCTATCTGCTCGTGAGTCAGCTTTATAACGTCGGATCTCGAGTTTGCCGATTCGTCAAGCAAAAAGATAGCAAGTCTTTTGTCCATACTCATAAAAAGTATCTGCTGCATTACCCACATAACGTCAGAGAAGCGCGAAAGCGCCGATTCAAGAGCAAAGATCTTCACATCGGGTATCCTTCGTGAGAGGCTCTCAAAAATGCAGCCGCCGATAACGACGCATTCGCTATCCTCTTCGGCATCAACGAAAACGTCAAAGGTTATAGAATCAAGCACGCAGGATGCGGAAAGCATACATATATCGCCGGGGAACAATCTGAAAAGAGTGACCTCTTTACCGTCATCCGAAAGCATATAAAGCCTTAAGCTTCCGCTTTTGACGAGTATAACGCCCGTGCATTCCTCGCCGTTGTGAATGGTATTGCCTTTTTTGAAAACAACGTCAACAGCGCTGTTTAATAAGGTGCTTTGATCTATCGGTGATAAATTTTTGAAAAACGGAAAGCTCTCGTCGAGCAATTCGCGCAGTCCTTCGGTTTTCATAATGAACTCCATAAAAATTCTTTTAATATATAGAGTATATCACCTTTTTTATTTATAGTCAAGTTAAAGAGAGGTAATTAATTTGAAGATTTACGATACTGTAATAATAGGCGGCGGCCCTGCGGGCTATACCGCAGCATTGTACGCAGCGAGAGCAGGGTTGGATACTCTCGTTATAGAGAGAATGTCAGTCGGCGGTCAGATGGCGCTCACCGATATAATAGATAACTACCCCGGCTTTGATAAGGGTATAGACGGAATTACTCTCGGTATGCAAATGCAAGCTGGAGCGGAGACTTGGGGCGCGAAAACTCAGTATGGCGAGGTCGTGGAGCTTGATCTTGATTCCGATATAAAAACCGTGGTAACGGAGAGCGAAAGGATCATGGCGAAAACCGTTATCATAGCAACGGGAGCAAACCCCAAGCCTCTCGGTATAGAGGGCGAGGAAGAGCTTTTGGGCAGAGGCGTGCATTACTGCGCGCATTGCGACGGCAGGTTTTATAAAGGAAGAGAGGTTGCCGTGATCGGCGGCGGTAATTCCGCGGTCTCGGATGCGCTTTACCTTTCAAGACTCTGCAAAAAGGTCTATATTATCCATAGAAGAGATAAGCTTCGAGCAACGGCTATATATAATAAGCCTCTTTCCGGGGCGAGCAATATCGAGATACTGTACGATACTATCCCCGTCTCGGTATCCGAAACGGAGTCAGGCGAAAAGGCTCTGAAGCTCAGAGGAGCAAATGGCGGCAAAGAAAGAGAGCTTTCTGTCTCGGGCGTCTTCGTCAGCATAGGAAGAGCGCCTGCCACAGCTCTCCTTTCCGGCATACTTCCTCTTGATAAGAGCGGATATATAATAGCGGATGAGACTACCGCCACCCCGCTCCGCGGAGTGTTTGCCGCAGGAGACGTGAGGACCAAGGAGCTGCGCCAGATAGTGACCGCCGTGGCAGACGGTGCCGTCGCTGCGGATATGGCTGAAAAATATATTTCCTCAATGTGACAAAGTCACAGAACTTCTATCAGAAGTGTTGTATAATAAGGACGTAAAAAACAATTCGGAGGAATTAAAAATGACAAACAAAACCAATTTTTATATCTGCAATAAGTGCGGTAACATAGTAGAGAAGATCCATGATTCGGGCGCGCCCCTTGTATGCTGCGGCGAGAAAATGACAAGAATAGAAGCAGGAGTTGTTGAAGCGAGCCGCGAGAAGCATATCCCCGTTGTAAAGGTAGAGGGAAGCATCGTTTCCGTAGACGTCGGCTCGGTAGAGCATCCCATGGCTGAGGAGCATAGCATCCTCTGGATCTATCTTGAGACCGATAAGGGCGGATACAGAAAGCACCTTAAGCCGGGCGAAGCGCCTAAGGCAGTCTTCACCGTGACCGATGAAAAGCCCGTAGCGGTCTACGCATACTGCAACCTTCACGGTCTTTGGAAGGCAGAGATTTAATAGTGACTAAAAAGCAGTAAAGGAGATATAATATGAATACAAAGGTTCGCGAGCTTTTAAACGATCAGATAAATAAGGAATTTTATTCCGCATACCTCTATCTCGACTTCTCAAATTACTTCAAGGCAAAGGGTCTTGACGGATTTGCAAACTGGTATATGATCCAGGCGCAAGAGGAGAGAGACCACGCAATGCTCTTCTATCAGTATCTTCAGAATGAGAGCGAGCCGGTTGAGCTTCTTGCGATCGAAAAGCCCGATAAGAAGATCGAGTGCGATATGGATATCCTCAAGGCAGGTCTCGAGCATGAGAAATACGTGACCTCGCTTATCAACGCGATATACGCCGAGGCGCAGAAGGTAAATGACTTCCGCACGATGCAGTTCCTTGACTGGTTTATCAAGGAGCAGGGCGAGGAGGAGACCAACGCCAACGATATGATAACCAAAATGCAGCTCTTCGGTACCGATCCGAGAGGACTTTACCTTCTCAATCAGGAGCTTGCGGCAAGAGTGTATTCCGCACCCTCGCTGGTACTGTGATCAAAATAATTATAACCAAAGGAGATTAATATAATATGAAGCACGTATGTGATGTTTGCGGCTGGGAATATGATGAGGCTCTCGGCGATCCCGAGCACGGAATTGCCCCCGGTACTAAATTCGAGGATCTTCCCGACGATTTCGTCTGCCCCCTTTGCGGAGTAGGCAAGGATATGTTCTCGGAAGCAGAATAAAAACAAAATAACCAATTTAACGAGAGAAAGAGGGAACAAATCGGTTTAAAGCCGAAATGCTCTCTCTTTTTTTGCTAAAAGGGCGCAGCTTTAGTCTGTCTTAAGGCTCGTATGCTAAAATAAAAGACGTAAAAGGAGTGGGTGAATTATGGCTTTCTTGACCGTTTTTAAAAGGCGCGAGCTTAAATATATAATAACGCGCGAAGAGAAGGAAAGAATTCTCCGTGGCATCGAGCAATATATGAAGCCCGACCGCTACGGCAGAACGACCGTCAGAAACGTATATTTCGATACCGATAATTACCGCTTGATAAGGCGATCGATAGAAAAGCCCATATATAAGGAAAAGCTGAGAATAAGAAGCTATTGCAGAGCATCGGATGATAGCGTAGTATTCGTTGAGCTTAAGCGGAAATATGACGGAGTGGTCTATAAAAGAAGAATGGCAACCGATAATGCTCACGCGATGAAATGGTGCTCGGGCGGCGAGTTCATAAGCTCCGATGATCAGATAGAGCGAGAGATAGACTATTTTATAAGGTTTTACCAAGGCTTAAGACCCACGGTTTTTCTATCATACGATAGGGAAGCTTATCACGGAATATACGATGAAGGCTTTCGGCTGACATTCGATGAAAATATCCTCGCGAGAACGAATGAACTGTCTTTGACGCAGCCGCCTTACGGCGAGCCGCTTCTTAATGCAGCAGAGGTATTAATGGAGCTTAAATGCGCGGGAGGAATACCGCTTTTTATGGTGGATATTCTTTCTTCTGAGAAAATATATAAGACCTCATTCTCAAAATACGGAGCTGCTTACCGTAAGCTTATATTTGGTGGTAAATGTAAATAATAGTTGCAAAACAAGGAGAAAAACAAATGGATGCAATATTTAAAGGACTTTTTGATACTTCGTCCGAGACGGTGATAAAGATTGGAGATTTTCTTTTCTGCCTCGCCGCCGCACTTTTGCTCGGAATAATAACGGCGCTTGCATATTATTTCAGAAACGAGCATACGAAGAGCTTTGTCATAACTCTCGCCCTTCTGCCTGCCGCGGTAGCCGTCGTTATCATGATGGTCAACGGAAATATAGGCGCGGGAGTTGCTGTCGCAGGCGCGTTCAGCCTCGTTCGATTTCGCTCTGCTCCCGGCTCGGCAAAGGAGATAGTGGCGATCTTTATTTCTATGGGTACGGGTCTCATCGTAGGTATGGGATATCTTGCGTTCGGCGCGGTCTATACCGTCGTTATGTGCGCGGCTCTCGTCTTTTGCAATTATATCGGAGCAAAAGCTCCGAGGCGCGGCGCGGTATATAAGACTGTAAAAATTACAGTTCCCGAAGATCTTGATTATAGCGGCGCGTTTGAAGAGGTCTTCACGGCGTACACACGCGCGTTTGAGCTTATCAAGGTAAAGACCGTCAATTTCGGCAGTATGTTCAGATTAACGTACGATATCACCCTTTCGGACGTGAGTAGAGAAAAGGAGCTTATAGATAGGCTCCGCGAGAGAAACGGCAATCTTGAGATCACAGTCTCAAGGCGCGAAAACCGCTCGGGGGAGCTTTGATATGAAAAAAAGTATTCTTTCCATTATCCTTCTTCTCTCTATTTTCCTATCGGGATGCAAAGGCGGCTCGCAGGAGCCTTCTTCGGACTCTCCGTTAGGAGATAAAAACGACTCCTTCGGCGTGGATCTAAATGAAACAGGTGCCTATGACGGATATTTTGAGGATGAATCAAGCGAAGTATCGGTTCAGCTCGTATCGGGAACAGAAGGGGCGTACACACTTGACGGCGGCGTTCTTAAATTTACTTCTTTGAATGAAGACTCGGTCTATTCGGTATCTGGCAAGCTTTCGGGCTGTATAGTTGTTGACGTAGGAGATGAATATAAGCTTGATATTGAGCTTTCGGGCTTTTCGCTCGTCAGTAAAAGCGATAGTCCGATCACCGCCCTCAGCGGCGATGAGGTATCCGTGAAAGCAAAAAAAGATACTAAAAACTATCTTTACGATATGCGCGACTTGCAAGATAGCGAAGCCGAGGGCGTTTACTCGGGAGCTATACACTCCGAGGTCGATCTTGAAATATCGGGCAAGGGAGAGCTTTTCGTTATATCGGAGAATAATAACGGAATACATTCAAAAAAGGATCTTCAGGTTAAAAATCTTAGTTTGACAGTTTCCTCGGTAGATAATTCGCTTAAGGGGAATGACAGCGTAGAAATCGAAAGCGGCGAGCTTACTCTTATAGCTACTGCGGGAGATACCGTTAAAACGTCTGATAGCGATATTTCCGAGAAGGGCAATCAGCGCGGTACGGTCACAGTCTCGGGCGGTAATCATAGCTTCTATGCGGCGTGCGACGGAATTGACGCGGCATACGACGTAATAATTGACGGCGAGGATACCGTACTGAATATATATACCGATAAATACTCCAACTATTCGGAAGAGGTAACAGAGGTTTCGGATTCGCTTTTCTATATCAGATTTACGAGCAATTTATATAAATACTCTGTCAGGTATTATAATTCAGATCTTGACCGGGTATGGGAAAACGCATCATACCATTCTTCGGTCAGCAGCGGCAGAAGCACCTATTATTACTACTCGTTGCCAAAACGCCCCGAATATGAAAAAATGCAGTTTTTCATCTATTCCGAGGATATGGATATGGGGCAGGACGTGAATTATCTCGTCGCATCGGATTATCTTACCCCGTCCGAGGGATACGATACCTTCGCGCTTACGGCAAGAGGCTCTCAGCTTTCATATTCTTGGACTAATTATACAACGAAGATCAACGAAGGCTTCGGCGGTCCGGGGGGCATGGGCGGTCCCGGCGGTATGAACGAGGGAAACCCCGATAAGGGCGATCATTCGACCAAGGGAATAAAGGCGGCGAATGAGATAGCGATTAAAAACGGAGAAATAAATATCAAGTCGTATGACGATGCTATCCACGCGAATTCCGAAAGCGCGCTTGAAAACGGAGAGTCCGCGCTCGGAAGTATAACTGTCAGCGGCGGAAGAATAACTGTATATAGTAATGACGACGGCTTGCACGCAGACGGAAGTCTCTTGATAAGCGGCGGCTCGGTAAGAATAACCGATAGCTACGAGGGAATAGAAGGAACGACCGTTGAGATCTCGGGCGGTGATGTTTCCGTTTATTCGTCGGACGACGGAATAAATTCTACCGCAACCTCGGGAGAGGGCGTTAGGATATCGGGCGGAAGACTGTATATTTATTGCTCGGGAGACGGAATTGACTCAAATAGCAGAACCTCTTACAGCGGTATAATCTTCCAAGACGGTGAGACTGTCGTTATATCAAATTCGGGCGGCAATTCCGCGATAGATACCGAGCAGGGCTACACCTATACCGGGGGAGCGGTGCTTGCGGTTATGCCAAGGGGCGGAATGTCAAATGAAGCAACTCACGGCAAAAACTTCTCTGAAATAGGAACGCTGAAGGAGCTATCGTTATCGGACGGAGAATTTATAATTGCATCGATCGGAGAAAGGACTGTGGCGCTCAGAAGTCCGATATTGATATCGGCATACGTTGTCGCATTGGGATCCTCAAGCGCCGAAATAAAGACTGCTTCCTCATCGGGCGAAGAGCTTGACGCAAACGGAGTAAATTGGAAATAATTCGAAAAAAGCTTGATGTATATGCCGAAAAGTGGTAATATAGTGTTATAAAATAAAAAAAGAGGTAATTATGCGGCTTTTGGTTGCTGAGGATGACTCAAGGCTTCTTAAGACATTGACTCATCTTTTTGAAATGAATAAATATCTCGTTGACGGTGTTGATAACGGTCTCGACGCCCTCGATTATGCTATGACGGGAGAATATGACGGCATGGTTCTTGATATAATGATGCCGGGGCTTGACGGAATAAATCTCTTAAAGCAGCTGAGAGAAAACGGCATAACTACGCCCGCTCTCTTTCTCACGGCGAAAACAGAGGTATATCAGCGAGTTGAAGGCCTTGATGCGGGAGCAGACGATTATTTGCCAAAGCCATTCTCAGTCCCCGAGCTGCTCGCGAGAGTCCGCGCTATGCTAAGAAGAAAGGATAATTTCACCCCCGATCTTATCACTCTCGGCAGCCTTGCGCTGAATAGATCGACTTATGAGCTGAGCTTCGGCGAAAAAAATATGACTCTTAGCGGAAAAGAGTTTCAGATGCTTGAAATGCTGATGCAAAGAGCAGGAACTCTCATCTCAACGGAGCAGTTTATGACGCATATCTGGGGTTGGGAGACGAGCGTTGATACAAGCGTTGTATGGGTTCATATCTCCAATATCAGAAAAAAGCTTGAGTCTCTCGGCTCGCCGTCAAGGATACGTTTTGTTCGCAATGCGGGATACGTTCTGGAGGGCTTCGAATGATTTATAAGCTTCAGAAAAAGTTTATCATTATAAGCACAGTTTCTATACTTGCCGTAGTAATTATAGTTTTCGGTCTGATAACCGCATTCAGCGTAAGCTCTATGAATAGAAATCTTGACGTTCTTGCAGATAGCATATCGGAAGGCGGCGGAAGATTTCCCGATCGCTTTGCAGAAGGCAGACCGCCCAAAAAAGAGGAAGAGATCCCTCGCCCGAGCTTCGATTTTATAACTCAGGAGACACCCTTTTCAACGAGGCACTTTACAGTATGGCTCAGTAGCGAAGGCGCCGTTGAAAGGGTCAATCTTGAATTTATCCACTCTGTCAGCGCCGAGGATGCCGAGGCTATGGCAAAAAAGGTCTATAACGGCAAAGCATACCGAGGCTGGATATCTAATTACCGATATAAAATGTATGAGTCGGACGGGGCAAAGGCGATAGCCTTTATAGACGGAAGCATGAATCTTTCGTCTCTTCTCCAGTCCGTGATGATCTCGGCGTTTGTTCTCTTGCTTTGTATGGCTCTTGCGATTATTCTTATAGCGATGCTTTCAAAGAGAGTAGTCAAGCCGATAGCCGAAAGCTACGAAAAGCAAAAGCAATTCGTCACAGATGCAAATCACGAGCTGAAAACGCCATTAACGCTCATAATGGCAAATCTCGATATCGCCGAAAGCGAGCTTGGCAAAAACGAGTGGCTCGACGATATGCGCGAGGAAGGCCACAGAATGACAGAGCTTGTCAATCAGCTCGTCTCACTTTCAAGAATGGATGAGGACAGCTCGCAGATATCCTTTTCCTCTCTTGATCTATCGGAAGCTCTCCTTGATACGGTTGCGGAATTTGAGGCAATAGCCGAATCAAGAGGAAAACGTCTTTCTTCGAACGTTGAGAGGGACGTAGTCTTGAATGCTGATGAAACCCTGATGCGAAGACTGTTTTCTATCCTGCTTGACAATGCGGTAAAATACTGTGACGAAAGCGGAGATATAGAAGTCGCTCTTAAGCTTCGCAAGCATGCGGTTCTTACTATTGAAAATACCTATTCCGCCGTCTCGGAGACCGAGCTTAACCGTCTTTTCGATCGCTTCTACCGAGCAGACAAGGCGAGGAGCTTCACCGGAGGATACGGAATTGGACTCTCTATCGCAAAGTCTATCGCCTTGAAGCACGGCGGCGATATAGTAGCGTATAAAAAAGACGCGTCACACATCGGCTTTAAGGTCACTTTACCTGTAAACGGCAGAGAAATTCGTAAAAAGAGTTACAGTTAGGAGGGGATACTATGGAAGAGAAGAGAAAAACTAAAACGTCCTCGGCTGTAAAAAACCACTATAACAGTAAAGTCTATGGAACTGTTACTGCCAAGCAGCCTAAGGCGCTCGTTGCAGCGTTTAAGGAAAAATGCGCAGAGAAGAACATCTCTCAGTCGCAGATCGTAAAGAAAGCAATAGAAGAATTTTTGAGTAAAGAATAATTTTAAGGCTCCGCCCAAAGTCTCTTTTGAGACCGCAAGCGGAGTTTTTTGCGGTTTTGAATAAAATGCACCGAATGAGATAAATGCACTTTACAACCTATGTTTACATTGTTTTGACTACTTTTTGACTCCCGTAAAATGGTCAAAATTTAGAAAACTTGTAATAGCCATAAAACAGCAAAATACGCGATAAAAAGCAGAAAAATCAATAAAAAAGCCTTAAAATCCTTGTTTTTTGAGAAAATTAAGGCTTTTTGTTTGTGCGCTCGGCACGCGTTACAACTTGGCGGTGGAAGTCCGCTACAGGCTTGGCAGTAGGAACTGTTAGCTGAGGGCAAGGGCGTCCGTCGTGAGGCGGAGTCTGAAGGAAGCCTAAGGCAAAGCCTCGGTCTGACGAA
>JAFTQV010000006.1 GCA_017462605.1 Clostridia bacterium
CTCTCGCGAGTGGGCAGACCGAGGTCTTATATATGTCCGCGACCTTAAGCATCGTGGGCTCGAGCTTATTGCCCGTCCCCATTGAGGATATCATCGGCAGGGAGAGGTCATGCGAAAGCTTTGCAAGAGCGAGCTTTGCCGAGACCGTATCTATCGCATCGACGATATAGTCGCATTCGGATATCGGAAGCTCCTTCGCGTTGTCTTTCGTCACAAAGGTCTCGATCGTCTCCACCTTGCATTCGGGAGCTATCAGCGATACTCTTTTTCTGACCGCCTCGGTCTTAGGCATACCGACCGTTGAGGTATCCGCGATGAGCTGGCGGTTGAGGTTTGATACCGAGACCTTGTCCGAGTCCACGGCAATGAGCCTGCCAACGCCCGATCTCGCAAGCGCTTCAACTGCATAAGAGCCGACTCCGCCAAGCCCCACGACCATGACGGTCGAGCTCTTAAGCTTATCAAGAGCCGCCTTGCCTATCAGCATTTCTGTCCTTGAATAAATTTCGTTCATTTTTATCTCTTTTCGGTTTATATGACAACTATTGTAGTCAGAATTCGCCTCTTACAATAGCTTTGACAAGGTTGCACTCATCGTCAACTATCACAAAATCGGCGTCATATCCTGCCTCAATCTTACCTTTATTGAGCTTCATTAAGCGGGCGGGGTTCTCGCTTGCCATACGGAAAGCGTCTTCCTCGGGAATGCCCATTCCGATAATAGATTTAACGCATTCAAAAAGCGAGCTTACCGAGCCTGCGAGCTTGCCGTCCGGTGTCAGGGCGATGCCGTCCTTGACGGTTATTTTCTGACCGCCAAGCTCGCTCTCTCCGTCACCAAGCCCTCTCGCTCTCATCGAGTCGCTGATGAGCACTATTCTTTCCTTGCCCGCGGCTTTGACGAGCATTCTCACCGCCGAGGGGTGGACGTGCTTTCCGTCTGCTATAAGCTCGAAATAAACGCCTTCATTATCGAGCGCCGCCGATATCGGGCCCGGCTCTCTGTGGTGTATACCCTTCATTGCGTTGAAGGTGTGCGTAAGAGAAGTAACGCCTGCTTCGAACGCGTCGCTTGCCGTCGCGTGATCTGCATCCGAATGACCGAGAGAAAACTGCACGTCCTTTCTCGATTCGATAAGCGCAGGACTGCCGGGAAGCTCGGGCGCGAGAGTCATTCTTCTTACTGAGGCGCATTCATCGATAAGAGCCGCGCTCGGCTCCAATATGTGAAGGGCGCTTTGCGCGCCGCGGTAGATAGGATTGATAAAGGGGCCCTCGAGATGAAATCCGGGAATATTTGCTCCATTTACGTTTATATTCTTCGAGGTCGCTCTTACGATATCCGAAAGCTTAGCCGTCATCGTGGTGGGATACCAGGTCGTCGTTCCGCTCTCGAGCTGGTAGAGAGACATTTTTTCGAGGTTATCCTCCTCGTCCATCGTATCCATTCCGCAAAGACCGTGGCAATGAACGTCGATAAGTCCGGGATAGACCTTCATTCCGCCAAGGTCAAGACCCTCGCCGTCCGCCTTGCCGACCGATGCGATCTTACCGCCCGATATTACTATATCCGTGATCCTGCCGAAAACCTTCGCGTTTTTTAAGATCCTCTCCTTTGCCATAGCCAAGCCTCGCTTTCTTTTTCACTCCTTTGATTATAGCATTTCGTCTCGGCTTTGTCAATGCAGCTATTGATTTTTCGGTGCCTTTATGCTATACTTATTTCAATGTCTACGTTCAATTTTACATAAAGAGGTGCAAAAATATGCTATCGAGAGTATATTCCTCGGGAGTCGTGGGAATAGACGGCTACGAGATAACCGTTGAGTGCGCGAGCTGGAACAGAATACCGCGCTTTGAGCTTGTCGGCTTGCCCGATGCGGCGGTCAAGGAAGCGAAGAACAGAGTGCAGAGCGCGTGCGAGAACAGCGGCTTCAGATTTCCCGCCTTTGATATAATGATAAATCTCGCTCCCGCGGATTGCAAGAAGGAAGGCACGGCGCTTGATCTTGCCATACTCTGCGCTATCCTGCAAAGCACTGGCGGTCTGCCGAGCGGCTACGATTTTTCGGATAAGTTTATTATAGGAGAGCTTTCGCTTTCGGGAGAGATAAGAGCGGTCAAGGGCGTTCTGCCTATGACGGTAGCGGCAAGAGATCTCGGCAAAAAGGAAATATACGTGCCGAGAGCGAACGCGGGCGAAGCAGCCGTTGTGGACGGTATCAGGGTCTATGCCGTGGACAACGTGCGCGCTCTTGCCGATCATATAAAGGGAATAGCGCCTCTCACACCGATAGAGGGCGGCTCGGAGAGGCTCGACCTCTCGAAAAGAAGCACCCCTGTGGATTTCTCCGAGGTCAGAGGTCAGTATAAGGCGAAAAGAGCGCTTGAAATAGCGGCGGCAGGCGGACATAACGTGCTTATGATAGGCCCTCCCGGCGCAGGAAAATCCATGCTTGCCAAAAGATTGCCGTCTATTCTTCCCGATATGACGCTCAGCGAGGCGATAGAGACCACCAAGGTGCATTCGGTATCGGGAGTGCTTTCGAAGAACCTCGTTACGGAAAGACCCTTCCGCTCCCCTCACCATACGGTGAGCCCCGTCGGCTTCGTCGGCGGCGGAGCAAATCCGAGGCCGGGCGAGATATCCCTCGCGCACAACGGCGTTCTTTTCCTTGACGAGTTCCCCGAATTCCCGAAGAGCATCACCGAGGCGATGCGCCAGCCTATCGAGGACGGCAGGGTGACGGTCACACGAGCTGCGGCGAAGGTCACCTATCCCTCGACCTTTATGCTCGTTGCGGCGATGAACCCCTGCAAGTGCGGCTTCTTCGGCTCGGATAAGGAATGCACCTGCACTCCGAAGGCAAGAAAGCAGTATCTCGACAGAATAAGCGGTCCTCTTCTTGACCGAATGGATATACAGATAGAATTACCCGCCGTTTCGTACAACGAGATCTCGGGCAAGACGGGAATGGGCGAGCCGAGCGAGAAGATCCGCGAGAGAGTCAACAAGGCGAGAGCCTTCGCCAAAAAGAGGCTCGAGAGCCTCGGCGAGGACTCCTCGCAGCTCAATGCGAACCTCACGGGCGCGCTTTTCAGAAAATGCTGCGCGCCGAACGAGCAGGCGTCGCTTCTTTTAAAAGAAGCGTTCGAAAGGCTCGGACTCTCTGCAAGAGGATATGACAGAGTGCTGAGAGTGGCAAGGACGATCGCGGATCTTGCGGGAAGCGAAGAGATCACCGATAACCACGTCGCGGAAGCTATCTCATACAGAACGCTTGACAGGAAATATTGGTATAACGGTTGATTTTTTCTTTGTGCTAAAAGTAGAATTTTATCGGCATAATCAACAAAACGGAAAAATGCTATTGAAATCTTTATTTTATAAATGATATAATAAGGTCATCGAATGATTTTTTGAGAAATTTCAAGGAGGAATTATGAAGACTACCAAAAAACTATTGATAATTCTTTGTGCTTCGGCTCTTCTCGTGGCTTCCGTCTTTTCGGTCGGACTCGGCGCCGTTGTATCCGGCGAAGGAACTACGATGAATGAGTATCTCACGATGAAGCTCAGTGAATTCGAAAACTTTGAGGATAACGCAAATTCGCTTTTCAAGCAATCCGTTAACTATGAGTTAGCAGGCTCGATCGTCTCTGCGGATACCAAGAGGATGCCTCCCGTTAACGTTTATGATGAAGAGGGAGCGTATTCGCACAAGTATTACTACCTGGATTATTCCGGAAACACCGGAAAGGCAGACTGCTATATCCAGCCCGTGCTCGGCAACCTCGATAACATCGATAAGACCCCTGCCAACGGATTTGTAGCAGAGTTCGATGTCGCCTTTTTCAGCCCCGTTAAATACGTAATGGTCGATAAGACCGAGCAGAAGAAGAGCGAGAGCGGAGATCTTCTCTGGATAGGTGAGGACGGCGAGACCGAGGTCATCGATAAGGAGCTTGCGGCTGTTGACGAGGCAGGCCAGCCTATCCCCGCTACCAAGATCGTCTATAAAGATGAGTTTGACGATGAAGGAAACCTCATCGGAACCGTGCCCGAGCAGGCTCCCAAGGAGATCTATGCGACCGATGCGGAAGGAAAGATACTCTTCAGCGATACGGGGCTTCCTTATAAGCTCAAGGTTGTAGACGAAACTCAGCCTCAGCCCTTCGAAGGTCTTTCGAACACTCTTTATATGAACCTCCTTAATACGGTCACGTCTAAGGACGGAGCTATAAACGTTCTCGTATTTACTACTCACGCAGCACCAACGAAACCCGAGGATGTTGTTGACGGATTTACCAACGGTTATATTGAGATGACTCTCGCTAAGAGCGCTGAGAACCTTGCAAGCACCGCAGGCTCGTATAAGTTCGCTCCCGATGAGTGGAAGCATATTACCTTCCAGTACGATGCGAAGAGCCTCGTTATGCATATTTATCTCGGAACCGATAATGATAAGGACTCCGAGGGCAATGTTGTGGGAAGAACTCTTTTCGCTTCGATCTCGGCTCTTGACCCTGTTGTTGAGAACTACGGCAACCAGGAGAAGCCCGTATATCCTCTCCGTTTCCGTATAGGAACGTCGTCCAACTACGGTCTTGTCGGATTTGATAACTTCCTTTCTTATCAGGGTACCACGATCCACGACCCCAATAAGCTTGAGAAGATGCAGAAGGAAGACATTATCGAGCTCTTCATAAATACTCTTCTCAATGAAGAAGTGAAGCCCACCCTTCGTTATCAGGCTTACGTCGGTCTTAAGGAAAACTACATGCTTGAGACCCCTCCCGGAAGCGGATCAAACGAAGCTATCAATGCTAAGATAGATGCTTATTATGAATATGAGAACAACGTTAAGCCCGAGGGCAGCGACGTCGGTCTTCTTGACGCTCTTATAGTCAAGGTAAAGGAAGAGAATGCGCAGACCTTAAGAAGCTACGTTGACGTGGTAAAATCGCTTGACAGAACGCTTGATAATATTACTCAGCGCCAGGTAAGAATTTCCATGGCTCAGGACTTCCACGATTCTCTCGGCGCGCTTGTCAACAGAGAGGATCCCGTTTATAAGAGCGCTGCGAAGGATCTTGCCGAGCAGCAGGCAGTAGTTGCATCCGACCTTGCGGCAAACCAGTTTATCGATTCGATGACTCTGTACAGCAACGCGGTCAACTTCGGAGCTTCTATCTCAAGAATAAAGTATCACTATGAGGCTGCCAAGGCAGTCAGACCCGCGATCGCAAACTATGAGGAATTCCCCTCCGATTCTTCGAGCTATGCGAACCTTAAGAGCGCGACTCTTATGTTTGACGGAGACGATGAGAGCTCTACTGTCAGCGCTGAGGAATATATTAAGTCGCAGGTGCTTGACGATAACTCAAGAAGACTTGTCGGACTTATGGAAATACTTTCGAAAACCTCTGCCGCAGAGTGGGCGAATGACGACGGCACGTATGAGAATATGTGGTACATAGCTCTTACGATCATAAGAGACGACGGCTACAATGCAACCTACCCCGGAGTTGAAAACGCTCTCGGTATATACAATAATGTAAACGCATATTTCTGGAACGCGCTTCAGAGAAGACATATAGATACCCTTAATGCAAAGCTCGATGAGTTCAACGCAGAGGGATCGAGCTACATCTTCAAGGCGGGCGCCTGCACCTACATTGATAATTACCTTCTTGTAAACGAAAAGGATATTGATCCTGCCAATACGGAGATCAAGGCGATCAAGGAGACCGCCGAGGCTTACAAGAAGCAGCTCGACGTGCTTATGGGAGACTATAAGAACCTTCTCGAGCAGAATACCACTAAGTTCATCAACACGATGAAGCTTATCTCGCTTTACACCGATTACAGCGACCTCAAGCCCCTTTACGATGAGGCTACCGAGTATTACTACACGATGAACCTTACCAACGTCAACGGTGAGAACATCAATGATTATACTGCGCAGTATGACGAGCTTCGCGCGAGAATGAATATAGTTGAGGCTGCGAACGACGCATTCCTTGCTGTTGTCAACGGCACTCTTACCGATGCCGAGGGCGAGGCGATCTACGCTCCTCTCAATACCTTGACGTCAAGGAGCGACCTTTACAGATCTCTTAACGCTTGCCAGGATTATCTCCCTCTCGTTGACGAGACGTACGAGGGCGTTACCGAAGCGCTTGAGATCTACAATGCGAAGTATAACGCTTACGTTGGTGCTGCGAACGAAGTCAACGAGCAGCTTAACGAGACGGTCAATACCACTCTTTCCTTAAGAGGAAACTGGGATATAGACAGCGTTATTTCATTCATAAAGAAACTCTTTGTTCGTTAAAAAGGAGTACATAAATGAAGAATAAATTTATAAAAGTCATTTCTTCCGTCCTCATTCTGACTCTGCTTCTTTCCTGCTTCGGAATTTTCTCCTTTGCGGCAGGCGGACTCGGCGAGGAGGAGGTCGACGACTCGATAAAGCTTCTCGTTCAGAGAGCTTATGACGAGGGCTGGGGCTACTCCAACGGATTTACCTCGGCAGTCGGCGGCAATAAATACACTATTGAATATGAAGAGACCGAGGATTGGGGCTACAACTACTTCACGAGAGTAGAAGCAGGCTCCACCGCGGAGAGCTACTTTGAGTTCAAGTACGGAACGAATGCTCCCAAGAGCGGCAACTCCGTATTTGAGGTTGACGTTAAGGTAGATGACGAAACCAATATCGGCAATATCATCTCCGTCAAGGGAGACAATAAGATATTCCCTATCGTTAATATCAGCGATAATAAGCTTTCCGTTATAAGACCCGGACTTCACACGGTTGATACCGCAGAGGCTTCCTACTATATAGGAAACGCGGGCGAGAAATGGATACATCTCGCATTCGTCTTCACAATCAACCAGAAGCGCTGCCCCATCTGCTCTAAGGTCCATACTCTTGCTGAGAACCAGGCGACCGATGAGTATATCTGCTGCTCTGCTGATGACGGCGGAGTTCCCGTATCTCAGATGGAAGGCCTTTCCGGAATAAGAATTTATTTCAGCAACTCAACAAGCTTTGACTATAAGAATGCTAAGAACGCTATCAACCTCACGGGCGAGAAGGATCTCAGCAAGACCTATTACATCAACGCAAGTCTTGACGCTGTTTCTTCTCTTGATAGCTTCCGCTTCGGAACTCCCAAGACCGCGGGCATCATCGGAATGAGCTATCTTATAGATAACGTTAAGGTATACAACAATTCCGCAGTTCCCGTCAACTTCCCTTCGGATAAGTACGGAGAGAACGTTGATCCCGATCAGGCTAAGACCGAGCAGATAATCAGCGGCGAGTCGGGCAAGACCTCGCTTCAGTATATCAACGAGGGTCTCGTTATGAAGGTCGGATCGGACTGGTGCCTTGAAAAGGGCGTGAGAACTCCGATCGCTACCTCCGAGGATTCAGACGGCAATACGTTCGTATACGGCGCTCCCGTTAAGGTAGACGGAGAGGTATTCGTACCGATCGAGGCGATCCTTAACTGGATAGGCTACCCCATGTATACTCACGAGGACGGTAAGTCGATAGATATTTCGACCGAGAACGGATCTACCTTCGTAACCGTTGGCAGACCTACCGCAACCGCAAACGATAAGATCATCGAGCTTGGCTCCGCTCCCGGATACGCATCCGACGTTGAGACAGGCAATCAGTACATAGTTATCGCTATGAACGACGTTGAGAAGATCTTCGAGGGATACCACGTAACCTATGATGAAATGGGTATCATCTGTATCTCTACCGGTGCTGAGCTTTTCGACCGCACGAGTAAGTCGGACGTAACTCTTATGCTTGATATCCTCAAGCAGTTTATCTATGAATCTCTTTCGGCAGACGAATATTATGAGGGCGTCAAGGAGTTCACTGAGAGCTTCACTCACCCCTATATAATCGCAACTCAGGAAGACTTCGATAACCTCAATAAGGCGTACCTCGCGGAAGAGGGCGCGGCAGGCTACGATGCAAACCTTAAGGCTTATATCGCAGGTGTGCTTGCTGAGGCAGACGCTATCTATGCCGAGCTTACCACCGCGGCAGAGGGCGACGTTGCCGTTCCTTACACCTACCTTAAGAGAGAGATCGTAAACCCCTACGCAGAGGAAGAGAACAACGATTACAGCATGATGACAGGTCAGCTTCTTGAGGCTGCGGAGTACAATGCAAAGATCAGAACTCTCGCTATTGCTCACCAGATCACCCGTACTGAGGACAGCAAGTATGCTCACCTTGCATACGAGTTTGCCGTATCTATGGGCAAATGGCAGCATTGGGGTCCCGCTTACTTCATAAACTGCGCTGATGCTACCGCAGCATACGCAATGGCTTATGACTGGCTTTACAATGATTGGAAGGCTCTCGGCTACGATCTTTCCGTAGTTGAGACCGCGCTCTACACCAAGGGCGTATATATGGGCTACCGTTCGACCACGGGTCAGGAATGTACAGACCTTCGTAACGAGGACGATATGTCCGCATACGTTGACTCCACCGATAGCTGGAACGTTGTTTCCACCTCGGGTATGGTCATCGGATCGCTCGCTCTTCTCGGTGTCAACGATCTTGCGACCGCAGAGGGACGTCCTTCCGAGGTATACGCAGACTACGTTGCAAATTCAAAGTATCTTCTTGAAAACAATATTGCAAGCCTTATGGCTAAGGGTCTTGATCTCTATGCTCCCGATGGATCATTCCTCGAGGGCGTTGACTACTGGAGCTATGTAACAGGCGCTCTTTCCACCCTGTCCTGGGCGCTTTCAACGGCATACGGCGACGATCTTGGACTTATGAATGCTGCGGGAGTAGACAGCAGCTTCTACTTCGCTCTCAATACCGAGTTCCCCTCTTGGGGCGATCATATCAACGCTGAGTTCGACTTTGAGACGAGCAAGATGTTCCACAAGTGGAATTACCACGGCTCATGGAATGCTTACGCATCCACCGATATGTTCTTCTATGCGGCAACCGCGCTTGAGGACGAGGCTCTTGCAGCTCTTCGTCTCGGTCAGCTTGATGCCAAGGATCCTTCTATCTGGGATCTCCTTGCATACGACTCATCATTTGAGGATCTTGATCCTGCAAGCGTTCAGCGCGAGCTTGATTACGTATTCTACAATCTTGAGGGCGTTGCAAGCCGCTCCGATTTTGAGGACGGCGGAATCTACGTTGGTATTATGGGTAACAGAAACGATACCCTTTACGGTCAGATGGACTCCGGTAACTTCATTTACGCAAATAAGAACTTCACCTGGTTTACCGACTTTGGAAGAGAGAACTACGGCGTCAATAAGGGCGACGATCCTCTTTACAGATACGGCTACTATATGAACGGCGCAGAGGGATCCAATACTCTGTTCGTCACCTCGGCTGCAAATGATATGCCTCACGGTCAGGTTGAGGACGGCGGCGGAACTATCGAGGAATACGGCAGCAACGAGTACGGTATGTACGCTATTCTTGATAACTCCTCGGCATATTCAAGCTCTGTTATTTCGAGCGCGAAGCGCGGACTTCTCTTCACTAATGACAGAAAGACTGTCGTTATCCAGGATGAGCTTTACGCGAAGTCCTATCAGTCCTACGTTTGGATCGCTCATACGGGTATCACACAGAAGATCTCTCTTGATACAGACGGCAGAACCGCATATCTTCAGCAGAGAATCAACGGTGTTCTTACCTGGATCAGAGTAAGCATCGTTTCGGACTATACCTCTATGGTATTCACGGTTGGTAACTGCACAGATACCTTCCTTGAGTGCTATGCTTCGACCTACTCCACCAAGGCAGGCAAGATGCCCGAGCGCGATAGAAGTATGTATCAGACTCTTCTTATCGAGTGGGAAGGTATCGACTTCAAGGGCTCGATAGTTATAGAAGAGGTTGAGACTGACGAGGATGATCTTCCCGTTGGATACAACAATACAGCTCTCAACGATTGGAGCATAGATCTCGTTAAGGAAAGCTATGCGACAAGCGATTCTACCAATCAGGAGAACGCAGCGCTTGAGCATATTACCGTCAACGGTCAGAACGCTCTCGATCTTCTTGACAATAACTATGCGTTCAACACCAGAACCGAAGAGTTCTTCTTTAACATGGTTTACGCAGGAAATGCTATCAAGCAGTACGGCCACACCAACGTTATAGATAAGGACGACCGCGAAATGATCGCTAAGTACGAGGTCGCTCTCGGCCAGTACAATACCTTCAGAGCTGATATGAACGCTATCTGTGAAAACAGCGCGCTTATCGCCAAGTATCTCACTGGATATCACGGATAAGCTCGGTCAGTAAAATCAAAATACGCAAAAAAGTGTACGTAAAACGTAAACAAAAATCAGAGGTTGCCTCGATACTGAGGCAACCTCTTTTACTATTATGTGATCAGTAGGACTTGAGAGCTAAGGCTCGATGTGTCACCTGCGGTGAGTCGATATATCTCGCTTCGCTCGCAATGAATTGCGCAAGCGCATGAATTGACACGCTGTGTCATGAATTGCAGTAAGCTGCATGAATTGCCCTTCGGGCATGATATGTCACCTTCGGTGACGTGATATAATACACGTCTTGGGGGTCAGGGGGCATTTGGACACCAAATACCCCCTTTTTTTCTTTTTGCCGAGTGAAAACGGAAGCTTCCCCGCGCGTCATCCTGAGCGGAGCGAAGCGGAGTCGAACTGCGAAGCAGCAACAAGCGTCAGCGCGGTTGGGATCTCGCGGGAATATGCAGCGAATCAATTTCGCCCAGATCCTTCGCTTCGCTCAAGGATGACACCTAAAGGTGTCGGGCGAGAGTACCGAGAGCAAACGGAAGCCTTCCCTCTCAGTCGCTTTCAGCGACAGCTCTCCCAGAGTGCGAGCCTATAAGAGCCTTCCCCAGCGGGGGAAGGTGGCACACGAAGTGTGACGGATGAGGTGTTAACTCTGATTGTAGCCAATACTCTGTCTGTAAACAAAGCCAACTACTCATCCACCGCAAGCGGTCCCCCTTCCCTCGCAAGGGAAGGCTTAAGGATGAGGTGTCAAGCTCACTCTGCTCGCGATGAAATGCCATTTGGGCATGCAATTCTATCAGAAGATATTGCCTCGGATTTCTTTATCAAAATCCCCTCTTCTGTTGCTATTATTTCCAATCTTTCGTTTGCATCAAAGCCGTAATGCTCGCGGTAGTCTTTTGGCAATACTAACCTGCCAAGATTGTCTATTTTTCTTATGATACTTATTGTCATTTAATTTTCTCCCTTCAAAGCTATTAGCCAATCGACTTAGCTTTTAGCATATTTTAACACATGCAATATGCAGAAAATTGTCGAAATATGCAATTTGAAAATAAAATGATAATTATTTGATCTTTGAAGCGCGATTATAGAGTCTTTATATATGCATCCAAGATAGCTTCAGCGGCAATTCGCTGCTTTGCATTCAGCTTCGAGAGTTTCTTCTCCATATCGGTGGCAACGTGCTCTCCGCCGGATGGTAATTCATCTCTAAGAAGATAATCTGCGGAAACTCCGAGAGCTTCGCAAAGCTTAACGAAAACAGGTAAGCTCGGTGTTTTTACGTCCCTTTCTATTTCACCGAGATAGTACGGAGCAAGCTCAACAGCTTCAGCTAACTGCTCTCTTGTTAAATATTTCTTTTCTCTTGCAGCTCTTATTCTTTTTCCTAAGGTTTTGAGCATTTCCATATACTTTAAAACTCCTTATAGCTAATGTTATATACCAACATTATATGCTAATAGCATAAGTATATGGAATTGGCTATAAGCATTTAAGTATAGCTTTAAGCTTGTAGCGGAAACAAGCAAGAGCAAAAGTCTAAATTGATCTTATATTCTTTTGCTTGTAGTGACTTGTTTGATCTGAATTCGATATGCCTTTCCTGAAAGGCTCGATATGTCACCTTCGGTGACGTGATATATAAAAGCCTTCCCCAGTGGGTAGCGAAGCGGCGCGAGGGTATTGAATGACAGTCCGGTGGACTGTCAGACCCCGAGCGTGACCGAGTCGCAACGAGACAGGGGGACCATCGGAGATGGTGGATGAGGTGTCTTTACAATCTCGCCCAGATCCTTCGCAGCAGTGTTTTTCTCGTTGTCATTCTCGAGCGATCCACGCCGAGATCCTTCACTTCGCCGATATCCCTCGCTGTCATCCTCGAGCGAAGCGAAG
>JAFTQV010000070.1 GCA_017462605.1 Clostridia bacterium
CTTCCCTTGTGAGGGAAGGGGGACCGCTTGCGGTGGATGAGTAGTTGGCTTTGTTTACAGACAGAGTATTGGCTACAATCAGAGTTAACACCTCATCCGTCACACTTCGTGTGCCACCTTCCCCAAAGGGGAAGGGTTGTATAGGCTCGCCCTCCGGGAGAGCTGTCGAGCGAAGCAAGACTGAGAGGGAGGCTTCCCTTTGCACTCGGCAAGAAAAAGGGGGTATTTGGTGTCCAAATTCCCCCTGACCCCCAAAGACGTGTATTATATCACGTCACCGAAGGTGACATTTCATGACGTCTCTCGGACGTCATTTCAAGTTTTGCAAAGCAAAACATTTCATGCCAAAGGCATTTCATTGCGAGCGAAGCGAGATATACATTTTCAATAAAACTCATTATATGACTATAATAGTTGTCAAACAAGACGGTTTATGCCGCTCTTGTAAGGTGAATATAGAACACGCTTCTTGCTAAATACATAGGTGATCAGAAATCATTCGCGCCCGAGATCCTTCACGCCCCGCAGGGCATACCGCAAGGCGTAGCCTTATATCGCTCCCGAAGGGAATATCGCAAATCCCTCGTTTGCGGAAAAACTACCGTAGGCGAACGTATATCGCGCCCTGCGGCAGCATATAGCAAATCCCGCGAGAAATTTATATCGCTGCGTGTTCTCCGTTAAGGATAACACGCATACGCATGCTCCTGATATGCCGTTTTTCAACATATTTTGTAAAATATTTAAAAAGCTATTTATTTTTTTATCTTGATATGTTATAATATAATGAAACAAAACGTCCACATTGTTAAAAATCGAAACAATTCGTATGATAATGTGAATGCAAAGAAAGGCAAAAAATGAAAAAGGAAATTAAGAAAACAGCCGATACGGGCAGCTGCCGTCTTGCTAAGGTAGGCGGTCAGGCAGTCCTTGAAGGCGTTATGATGAAGGCGGGCGAAAGGACCGTCACGACCTGCAGGCAGGAGGGCGGCGGCATCGTCGTTGCAGACGATAGGTTCGTCTCCGTCAGGAGCAAGCATAAGATACTCAATCTGCCGATAATCAGAGGTATCGTCAATATGATCGAGATGCTTAAGCTCAGCGTTAAGACTCTCGGCGCATCGGCGGATGCGCTCGGCATCGAGGAAGAGGATTCGAAGTTTGAGCGCTGGCTAAAAAAGCATTTCGGCGCAAGCATCACCGATTTTATTATGGTGCTTGGAGTTATTTTCGGAGTCGGTCTTTCACTCTTTCTCTTTATGTTTTTACCTATCTTCGTGGCAGACGGAATAGAGCTTCTTCTCGCGCACTTTGAGGTCGTTCCCACCCTCGGAGCATGGAAAAAGGTAATAGAAGGCGTTCTTAAAGCGGGAATATTCATCGGATACCTCGCTCTCGTCTCGCTTATGCCCGATATCAAGAGGACCTTTATGTACCACGGCGCGGAGCATAAGACAATAGCCTGCTTCGAGGCGGGCGAGGAGCTTACTCCCGAGAACGCAATGAAGCATAAGAGATTTCACCCGAGATGCGGAACGAGCTTTATGTTCTTTATGATCCTTCTCGGCATACTTGCGGGGCTTGGCGTGCATTACGTTTTCCCGAATCTCAACAACAGATGGTTATACACAGGTATCAGACTTCTTATTCTTCCCATTATCGTGGGCGTGGGATATGAATTTATTATGTACGCAGGTAAGCACGACAATTGGTTTGTCAGAATGCTTTCGGCTCCCGGTCTCTGGGTGCAGAGGCTTACCACGAAGGAGCCTACTCCCGATATGCTTGAAATAGCTATTATTTCAACAAAATGCGCGCTTCGCGATGAATACCCCGAGTTTATGGAGTTCTTCAATTCGAAGGCTTGGGAGAAAAAGGCGGATGCGGAAGAGCCTGCCGAAGCGGATGATCCCGCCGAAGCAGATGCTCCCACCGAAGCAGATGCTCCCACCGAAGCAGATGCTCCCACCGAAACAGACGCGCCTATCGAAGCAGGCGCGCCCGCTGATACCGAATAATGAAGCTTAGCGATGCCATAAGGCTGCTTCGCGAGAGCGGAGTGACCGATCCTGCATACGACGCAAGAGAGCTTTTCGCTCATTTTGGCGGCGTCAGCCGCGCGGTGCTTTTCGGAGCTGACCCCGATATAGCCTCAGATGAGCTTTCGAGGGCGGTTAAAAGGCGCCGGGAAAGAGAGCCTTTGCAGTATATTATCGGTGAGGTCGGATTTTTTAAAGAGGTCTATGAGGTATCGCCCGATTGCCTCATACCGAGGGCTGATACCGAGTCTCTCGTTGAGTACGCGATAAAGAATATCCCCTCGGGGGAGCGGTTTCTCGATCTTTGCGCAGGCAGCGGCTGCGTTGGAATATCAACGCTTAAGCATACGGATAGTACCGAGGCGACCCTTGCCGATATCAGCCTCGGCGCGCTTGGGCTTGCCGAGCGCAACGCGAGGAGAAACGGAGTTTCTGACCGATGCTCGTTTCTTCTGCGAGACGTTCTTCTTGATGCGATAGAGGGCGAATACTACGCCGTGCTTTCAAATCCGCCGTACGTCACCGAGGAAGAGTATTCTTCGCTCGAGAGGGAGATATACTTCGAGCCGAGGATAGCCTTCGTTGGAAAAGACGGGGGGCTGGAGTTCTATAAAAGGCTAACCGAGCTTTACCGCGGCAGAATAAAGGATGGGGGCTTCATCGCCTACGAGATAGGCTATAAGCAGGGCGAGGCTCTTCGAAAGATCGCAAAGAGCTTTTCAATGTCAGTAGAAATAATCAAGGATCTTTCGGGCAACGAGAGAGTCGCTGTCTTAAGGAAGATCAAATAGCAATAAGCAGTTAAGAATTCACTAAAAACCGCATCTTTCATATATTTCCTATTGAGGTGATATATATGGAAAAAAGCGGTAAAAAAAGAGAGACTTGCCGAAGGAATACCTTCGCCGTTATTTTCGGCGGGATAGGCAAGGAGCATTCGGTCTCGCTTGAAAGCGGAGCGAATTTTATTAAGAAGGCTCGCGCTCTCGGCTATGAAATATTGCCGATATGCGTGAAGGAAGAGGGCGATTTCAGGCTCATGCGCGATGGGCGCGAGGTTGATGCTTACCCCGTGCGGCTCTTCGGCAAAAGCGGATTTCTTATCGGGGGAGAGCTTATCCCCGTCCGGTCTGCCGCGATAATCATGCACGGCGACTTCGGCGAGGACGGAGTCATACAGGGCGCGCTTATGGCGGCGGGTATAGATTTCATCGGCAGCGATACCGTCTCGGGAGCGGTCTCTTCGGATAAGTATTTTACAAAATGCATAGCGGATTCGGTCGGCGTGCCGACCTTAAAGACCCTTCCCGTATACGGCGAAGATGAAGTAAGAAAAATCGAAAACGAGATAGGGTATCCCGTTTTTATAAAGCCTATGCGCCTCGGAAGCTCAGTCGGCGCAGCCTTCGCATATACGAAAGGAGAGCTTGAAAGAGCGCTCGGCGAAGCCTTTGCGCTCAGCGATAGGGTGATAGCTCAGCCCTGCCTTACGGATAAAAGGGAGCTTGAGGTAGCCTATTATTCATCGGAAAAAAGAACGGTGATAACACCACCTGCCGAGGTAGATATCGGCGGCGGATTTTATTCCTTCTCGGAGAAATATTCGGATAAGAGCCGAGCGGCTCTCAACCTTCGCGCCGAGGTCTCCCGCGAGGTAATATCAAAGCTTACGGAATACACGGCGAAGCTTGCCAAGGCTCTCGGAGTGCGGCACTTCGCAAGATTTGATTACTTCCTTACCGCGGAAGGAGAGATATACTTCAACGAGGTAAATACCATCCCCGGAATGACCGAAAAAAGTATGTATCTCGGTATGCTCGAGGGGGCGGGAGTGAGCTTTGGCGACCTTCTTGCCGAGCTTTTCGGCGATCCCCTATGAGAGTAGGGATATTTGACAGCGGTAAGGGCGGTCTTGCCGCATTAATGAGGTTTAAAGCGATCCTGCCATCGGTGGACACCGTTTTCTTCGCGGATGAAGAGAACGCGCCGTACGGCAATAAGACCGAGAGGGAGCTTAAGGCTCTCGTTCGGTGTGATATAGAAAGGCTGCTTTCGCTCGGAGCGGAAAGAATACTTATAGCCTGCTGCACCGCAAGCACGGTCTATCCGTTTTTGCCCGAGAAATATAGAAGGGCTTCCGTGCCCATAATCGATCCTGTGGCAAGGGCGGCGGCGCTCTCGTCAAGGGCGGGTCGCATAGGAGTTATTTCAACAGAGGCGACGAAAAGGAGCGGAGCTTTCGATCGGAGCATTCTTCGGCTATGCCCCGGGGCTTTCGTCAGAAGCGAGGCTGTGCCCGAGCTTGTCACTCTTGCCGAGCGCGGATTTTCGGATGAGAATATGAGCGAATATGCAAGCTCTGTTATAAAAGATATCCAAAGCCGCTTCAGGGGCTCGGATATAGATACTCTTATCCTCGGCTGCACGCACTTCTCCTACTTCAAAAGGTCACTTGAAGGGGCGCTCGGAGTGAGGGTGATAGATTCCGCCGAGATAGGAGCGAAGGAGCTTATAGCGGATATAGTCCGCAGAAAGCGAAAATAATTGAAGAGATAAAAATGAAGACCCGAGGGGCTTTTTGCCAAGCGGGTCGGGAGGTAATATAAATGGCAAAATACAGAAGAGGAAGAATAAACGATGCGGTGGCAGAGGCTCTCGCCGTAGCGGTCGGAGAGGTAAGAGAGCCTAAGGTAATCAATAACTTCGTCAGCATAACGAGAGCGGAGGTAGCTCCCGATCTCAAATACGCAACCGTCTATTTCTCCTGCATAGGAGATTCCGCCGAGGCAGGCGAGGGGCTTAAAAAATGTACGGGAATGCTGAGGCACTATCTCGCAGTCAATCTCAATCTCAGAATAACCCCCGAGCTTGCCTTCGTCAAGGACGGCTCTATCGAGCATGGAGCTAAGATTGCAAGAATTCTCGAAGAGATAAACAGCAAGAAGGAAGAGTCGTGATGAGCGGTTATAAAGAGCTTGGGGTAAGGGAGTGCGCCGAGAGAATTCTCGGGCTGGATCGCCCCGTAGTCGTTATGCACGTCAGACCGGACGGAGATACCGTTGGCTC
>JAFTQV010000071.1 GCA_017462605.1 Clostridia bacterium
AGTACAAACGAAAGCCACCCCCGCGCGTCATCCTGAGCGGAGCGAAGCGGAGTCGAACTGCTAAGCAGCAACAAGCGTAAGCGAAGTTGGGATCTCGCGGGAGTATACTTATCAATCTCGCCCGGATCCTTCGCTTAGGGAAAGTGAAGTTTTCGCTTAAGCGAAAGTGAAGTTGCTATGCAGTGAAGTTTGGTCTATCGACCAAGTGAAGTTAAGCTTGCCCTCACTTCGCCGCAAGGCGAAACTTCACTCACGAAGTGAACTTCACTTACAAAGTAAACTTCACTTGCCCCTATGGGCAAACTTAGTTCGGGCAGTGTTCTGCCCCGGTGGATGACACCTAAAGGTGTCGGGCGAGGCTCGCATAGCTCGCGATGAATTGCGCCTGCGCATGAATTGAATTTGGCGGTCTTCATATATTATTATAAGGAAAGAAAGTATCTCGAATTGTATAAACTGAACAAAAAGAAAGAAGATTTTTCTGCTTTACAATTATTTCCGAATGTGATAAAATAATATATGAGAAAGTATATCTTTTATCTACTTATAAATCTTCATTCTCAATAATTAAAAAGGAGAAAAGCAATGAAAAAGCAATACAGGATCTTGATTCCCGTACTTCTTATCGCGATCGTTTTGTCTGCATTTGTCTTTGCATTTGGCACGAGCGCAGACGCAGGTCAGGCAAGCTACGAAAATGAAGCGGGAGAAAAGCTTACCGCGCCCCTCACCACAGCGATAGCAGAGGCGAAGGACGGAACCACCGTCACTCTTCTCGGAGATTCTACTCTCACCGAGGCGCAGGCGGTCGGTAAAAATCTCACTGTCGATCTCGGCGGATACACGCTCACATCAAGCGGAGCGAATGCATTTTCCGTCACCGAATCGGTGAGCTTCACTATTACGGGAAAGGGAAGCATCCTTCTTTCGGGAATGCTTTACGAGACTGCGAGCGATAAAGCGCCCACCGTCACCGTCAAGGGAATAGACGAGGGTATCTCCATTCAGCACAATAAGACCTCGGGCGACCCCTATATAGTTCATACTTATAACGGAACGTATCTTTATGAGAATATAGATATTACTACCACGTATTCCCAGGAAACTTCGGGATATCTCTCTTTCCTTCATAACGATACTGCAACGACCGAAGCAAGCGTAACGCTTAAGACAGTCGAGTTCCATGCGCCTACAACCGTTCCTAAAAACCCCGGAACGTTTATTCTCGGCGTATGCGGAGCAAGCTCGAAGCTTACTATTCAGAATTCGGGTCTTTATTCGGCAGCATCGGGCATTTATGCAGGTCATCTGACTGCCGCAAGCCATGAGACCGAGATCATCAAGATAGAGGATTCCGTTATGTCTCTCGTTTCGCAGGCTCAGAATGCCAAGAGCTACGGAATATATCTTGAGGCTGCCGGCTTCAAAAGCATGGGCGGCGCTGTAGGATACGTAAGTGTTACCAATTCGCTTCTTGAAACCGCAGGAAGAGTTATATACCAGTCCATAAATTCCGGAACCAATCTTACCCCTAACGTTATAAAATCTAAGAATTCGACCTTCAGAACCGTTGCGACAACGGGTACGAACGGCGATGCCTGCGTCACAAGGCACGTAGAGCTTCAGCTTGACGCAACGTCGCGCGTCAGCTCAACGAGACGTGATAAGGTAATATTCGCAACCGCATGGGGTACCGTCACAGGTCAGGTCGGAACGAGAACCGATAGCATTGAGGTAACGCAGGATGCCAACGGAATACATTTCCCCGATACCTCTTACGGAACGGCAAGCGGAACATATACTTGGGTATACGATCCGATAGGTGACGCCGATTATCCCTACGTTATAGCGCTTAAGTCAAGCCTTACCAACAACGTTGTTCCTTC
Organism: Clostridia bacterium; assembly: GCA_017462605.1. Classification (GTDB taxonomy): domain Bacteria; phylum Bacillota; class Clostridia; order Oscillospirales; family CAG-272; genus UBA1740. The sequence goes on from JAFTQV010000071.1 coordinate 1,887, forward strand.
CTATTATCAGGGACTCTCCTTCGGAACGATCGATAAGATCGGCTCGGGCAATATCCTTTACCAGGGCGGAAGAAAGACGTTTACAGATAATAATGGAGTGCTTTATGTATCTTCGGGTTCTACCGCTATTCAGACATCCACCTCGGGCGGAACTCTTCTCGTTGGCAATACCGAAGGTAATACATATTTAAAGTACGTTGTTACCAATAACAGAACAGGATCAGATCAGGCAACAGTCAATGGCGACGAGATCATTTACGGTATCGACCCCTTCTATATCTTCGGCGGCCCTATGGATTATACCGCCAATAAGGCGTATTTCTCGGACGTCAATACGAGCTACAAGCTTTTCGACTCTGAAACCAAAACTGTCCACGATGAGGTGCCAGTAAATCAGACGAGAGCGAGCGTTGTGGTTGCAAGCATCGATTTTGGAACCGAGTCCTTTGACTGCGGATATCCCGAAATATCGATCAAGCTTCAGACGAGATACGCAGTCGAAGCCACCTCGAGCGGCGTAAGCTATCACAAGGTAAATCAGAATTCCAATACCGAGGTAATGACTCTCTCAAGAGACGGCAACCTCTATCCCTCTAATATCACAAATGCCGATATTGATGCAATGAAGCTCAATCCCGCGGGCGAGTGGAATAGACTTACCGCAGTCATCTATACGGATAAGAACGTTAATTCGGGCAAGGGAATTGCATATTATTACTTAAACGGAAACTATATCGGAACGACTGTCGCTTCGGCAAACGGAAGCCCGCTTGCTTACGTTCAGGGACTTCGCTTTGATATTTCCAAGACTAATCCTCATAAGCTCGGAGCAAGCATTTCATTCGACAACTCTTCTTTCGCGGTTTACACCGATTATAAATACGAGACCGCTGATGCAAGCGGCAACGTTTCGGGAGAGTTCTATCCCGAGAAGTATATAAACGGCGCTCCCGAAAAGAGATATATTGCAACTGCTCTTTCGGTATCGGGTATTCCCGTGGACGGAACGGTTGCCGATGCGCTTACCGCCGCAGAGTCGCTCGGAACGGTTGCAGAGCTTAAAAACTCTATTTCTCGCGAAGAGACTGTTAATAAAAACGGCTCTATCAAGCTGAACGGCAATTCATTCCCGATAAGCGCAGAATCATTTGGATACGTTAATGATAACGGTACTTACACCTTTGATGAAGGCTTTACGTACACCGTTCATTGGTATATAGGCGAGCCCGGCAACGCGACCGAAATGCAGGACGATTCTAAATACGTTACTGAAACCGTCAAGCTCGGTCACACAGTCGATCATGAAATTATCCACACAACAGCTGTTAATAATTATGAGACACTTGAAACTGTAACTCAGCTCGGCTGGGGATACGATGAGACGGGCGCTTCAGCATCCGTCACTCCCTTCGTGCCCGGATCGGAGGAGTATGAGCTTTATAGGACCTCGGGCGTTAAGATGTATCCTGCGATAAACGGAATTCCGATGACGTTCTACGTTAAGGGTAGCGACGGCGCAGTATACGTCGGCGGAGCGACAGCGCTTCAGGCGACCGATGCTTTCGCAAGCCTTAAGAGCGGTGATACCTTCGTTATGCAAAACGACGTCATTCTCGGCGGAAATACCCCCTTCCTCTTCGAGAACGATACGGAAGACGCTAAGATCATCGGAATAGACCTCGGCGGACATACGCTCACAAAATCCTTTGAGGGTGAATTTATAATCGTCGGCAATAATACAACACTGAACGTTTATTCGTCCGTTGCCGGCGGACGCATCGTCTCGGGTATTTCATACGGCGAGTCCTCTGATCCATTTACATCGGATAGCGCGATATTCGCGATCGGTGACGAAAGCTATATCGATCGCACGATCTCAGCAGAAAATGCGGCGGCTCTCGCGGCGAAGAGGAGCAGCATAAATAATGCGTATATCAATCTCGGAACCGTCACCGTTGGCGGTCAGACAATCCCCGGAAGTAATATGACGGTCACCTCAAACGTTGTATTCGAGGGATTTGTGGGCGGCGAGAATTGCGCCTTTATCGCAGACGGAGTTGATATTTACTCTCCCGGATCGAAAGCGGCTTTTGATCTTTACGTTTATGACGGCGATGCATATATCAAGAACTGCATCGTATTCGCTCCCACGGCAAACAGTATACTTAATATCGAGGGCTTCTCGGCAAACAATAAGCACGAGGCTGCAAACGGAAGAGACATAGGCTTTGAGAACTTCCTTATAACGAGCTATATGGAGCTTGATAACGTCTATATCGTTAATAACCTTGCGGGCTTCGGAGACGGCAATAATAATAATATTGTTGACAATAACGGCGACTCCTCGGCGCTTATAAGCGAAACTGTTGAAAAGAGACTTAAGTTTAAGAACGTTGCAACAACGGGTAGGCTCAATCCCTCTAACTACGGCGGAAGAACCGTAATGGAAGGCTTCGTTGCGGCAGAGGTGCATGACCTCAACGGAATCGGCAACAGAATGCTCGATGATATGGCTGCAGGTATCTTCAACGGATTTATGAATTGGCAGATGATCGACCTCGGAATTGAGGATAAGGTGGTCACCTTCAATATCCCCGTTTATGATAGCATATCGGGTGAGATCGTCAATTACAATACCTATAACGTTGCATCATGGAGCGCAAACGTGGAAGGACTTACCAACGTTTATACGCTCCCCGAAGCAAGCTATATCCTAAACTACAAGAGTGAGCTTGCCGCTGTCACTTGGGAGGATCTTGGCGAGAGAGCGCCTATCCTTTACGAATACTACGTCAAGGGCTCTTATTATGCAAACGATTCGGTTCCCGAGCCTAATCCTGCTTCCTTGGATCTTACTGCGGTAAGCCTTGTCAGCGACGGAACTTGGATCGGTGCTCCCAAGAGAGGCGATAAGATAGAGGAGTCTATCACGGTAAAACCCGGCTACACGGCAGTAGCAAAGCTTAGCGGCGTTGAGACTAATATGTCGCTCTGGTCGGATATAGGAGTTAATCTCTATTTCCCGCTCGGATATCTTGATATTCTCACCGTTAAGGTAGGCGAGGACGTTCTTGCTGAGACGGAGGTAGATACCGATAAGGACGGAGTAGCAGATAGCTTTGCGGTTGGAGTAAGACGCTCCGTGCTTGACGTTAATGATGGAATAGACTTTATTATCAACGTCAATGAGATGGGTTACGAGGCTTCCGATACCGTCAGCGTTGATATTGTTTACTACGTAAGTCAGGTGCTTGCGAATGCTGAAGCTGCCGAAGAGGATAAGGCTCTTATGTTCTACCTTGCTAATTACGCAAGCGAGGCAGTCAAGTATTTCGAGGGAAGCGCAGATGCTGAGCTTGAAAAGCTCGTTTCGGACAATATAGCTCTTGATACCCTCACTCCCGATTATTCGGGCGCGATAGCGGAGCTTGCGCTCTCTTCGGTATTCTGCGAGGCAACAGTTCTTCTCACGGATACTGCTCCCGCATTCGTATTCAGAATTAAAGACGGCTTTGCAGGAAGCATCACGGTAAGCTTTGGTGATGAGCAGAGAGAATTCACCGTAACTGAGAGCGGCTCGAGAATTCTCATCATCGGCGACGTTAAGATCTACGATCTCATCTCGAATATAACCATTTCCGCAGTCGGAAAGGTAGGCGAAGAGGATGTGACCCTTAGCGGAGCTTACAATCTTGATACCTTCGCGGCTTATCACGTAGCTAATGCGGCTTCCGAGTCCGATACCAAGGACGATAGCGCAAAGTGCCTTGCGATCATCGAAGCGCTTTACAGCTATGCTGTCACCGCGAATAACTACAAAGCAATAAATCAGTAATATATAGGTCTTTAAGACCAATAAGAAAGTAAAAAATACTGCCGAGGTGCGAATGCATCTCGGCAGTGTTTTCGTTGTAAGAATTCTAAGAATTCATTTCTTCTTTTATAAAATTAAAATAGTAAACCGAATAAAATACGAGCAAAACGTTAATTCCGGTGACAACGAGGCTAAACCAAGGCCACGATGAGCTGATGATGACGGGCATTGAGACGTCTTCCGAATTGGTAAATAGGATCTCTCGCGCCCCCTTTTGGATAACGTCTATCAGTCTTACGATGCCAACCGAAGCGATGAGTCCTGTGAGAATTCCTGTCTTAATGTTTACGGACCTATGATATTCACGGTCTATTTTCCTGTAAGAGGGATCACTTGGAGAAAGACCGAGAGTTTTTTCGGTAAAGCTTTTAATAGCGATAAATAAAAGCACAGCAAGCGCGACAAGCAATATCGCTTCAATGACCGATGCCGCAGTCAAAACGCGATAAAGCGTGTGCGACTCGGGCACCTCGTCATATAAGAGCGCCTCATAGCCGTAGCTCGTCAAAAACTTGAATTCAAGCGCATAGCTTATTGCTGATACCGCTATGTAAGCCACGCCCGAAAGCAGAGCCCATTTTTTCAGCCTTGAAACGTCCGAAAGACCGAATATTCTATAAGCGCCTATCGTGATAAATGCCCCGAATATAGATGCGGGTATGAGATTAACGCTTTTGAAATTTTCAAAAATCAGATCGAAAGAGAATACTGCTCCGATGATTATTATAAGAAACGTTCTGTATAAATATCTCAGCTCGCTTTTCTTTGAATAACTGAGGCTTGTATCCGAGGCGGCAACGGAGATCAACGCATCGTTGAATTTCCCCTCTGCCTTTACAGCTCTCACGTATTTTATCATTCGTATGAGCCATATCACGCCCAAAACAGTGCCGATAAGTATTGCCGCAAGCACGGTCGGTCCGTAAAATCTTGATCCGCTTGAAACGTAGGCTCCGCCCCCAACACTTCTTGTGAGCCTCAGCATTTCGGGAAGGGAGTACAGTACGCACTTGAAGATGGAGAAGAGCATTGTGAAGGATCGTAATGACTCGGCATTCATCCCCGAGACGTCCTTGATAAGCGCTGAAGCATCGCTTCTTTGACCGAGATAGAAAAGCGCCTCAAAAATATTTTTGACCGTAGGGATAAGGAATATCAGCTCAAGGACCGCAAAAGAGAAGGAGACGAGCGCGATAACGTCATAATCAAAAGTGTTTCCCCTTCTGACAAAGGTAACAAGGAGAAGCGCAGGTAGCTTTGCGAGGTTGAGAAATCCAAGTCTTAAAAATCCTTGACGAGCCTCATCGAAATAAGGAGAGCAGTCTGCGGCTCTCTCGAAAACCGATGCTAAAATGAAATATGCGATGAAGTCAGGTAAAAGGTCTATAAGGTTAATATTTGGGTTGAATAACAGAACGAGCGAAAATATCAGAGCGCCAGCTGTGTGAGCCTTCTTTAACTTAAGCTCACCGTTATCCGCAACGTTTTTCATTTCTTGCCTTTACCTTTCTTTGTTTTGTTTTTTTCCTGCCTGTATTCGGCGTATTCACGGTTGCCCTTTTCTATCCTCTGCCAGAGCTTGTCCGTAAAACCGATCTTTTTTTCCTTTTTTGCTTCTTCACCCGGCATCAGGATATCCTTAAATGCCTTATATATGCCGAAAAGAGCAAAGCCGTGATAAATCATGACCGCAATAAGAGCAACAAAGTATATATAAGCCGCCGCTTCACCGAAAAGGCTTGTGGCGAAGGGGATCTCGAAAAATCCACAGAGAAGATAAATGAAGGAAAAATTGATCCACCTTGCCGAGTACCTTTCAAGCTCTCTGTGATCAACCTCTTTTGCAACCTCGCCAAGACCTCTTAAAATGAATACGCAAAGTATGAATATAAGCGTGTATCTTATAAGAGCAACGTAGGATAAAATGCCTTCGAAATTCGGTATAATATTGAATGCATTGAGTATTGAAATTACCAGCTCGCCTAAAGAGAAGAAAGCGAATATACTTGCTGATATCATACCGAATTTAAAACTATTATTTACAAAAGAGAGCTTGTATAGCGCCATAAGCATGATCATAGCAGCTATAATGTCCGTAAATTCAAAGTAGGTTATATTAAGAAGAAGGAAGTATCCGACAAAGAGAGTACCGAAGCCCATATCAGGATCCGCCTCCTGCCTGATCCTTTGCCCAGCAGCAGTTCTTGTACTTTTTTCCGCTTCCGCAGGGGCAGAAATCGTTTCTTCCTATATTCTTCGTCTTGCTTATAACGGTGCGTCTCGCGGGGGCAGAGGGGCCGATACCCGTCTCCCGAGCTACCTGCACTCTTTCTGTCGACTGCACCTTAGGAACAACGGCAAGCACCTGGCGCACCGTCTCTTCGCGTATTTCGGTAGCCATAGCTTCAAACATTTCCGCGCTTTCGAGTCTGTATATTGCAACGGGGTCTCGCTGGGCGTAGGAGTTGAGACCGACGTAGCCCTTAAGCTCATCCATATTTTCAAGATGCTCCATCCATTTGGTATCAACGTTCTTTAAGAGAATGACCTTTTCGATCTCGCGCATAGCATTCTCGGGCATACCCTCGATCTCTTTGAAGAGGGCGTCCTTGCCGCTGTATATCGCGAGAGCCTTGTCTATAAACTCCTGCCTCTTCTCAGCGGCATTAAAGGAGCTGAGCTCTTCCTCAGTATAGGTAAGAGGCTTGCCTTCTGTGAGAAGTCCTCTCATAGCTGAGGAGAATTCCTCGGGCTTAAATTCGGCAGGTGTGCCGGAGTGGTAAGCATCGAAAAGCTCGCCAACCGTCCTTTCGATCATACCTCTGATCTTCTCGCTGATATCGTCTCCGAAGAGGACCTCGCTTCTTTCATCGTAAATGACCTTTCGCTGCTGGTTCATAACGTCGTCGTAGGTTATGACGTTCTTTCTGCGCTGGAAGTTATTCGACTCTATGCGGCTCTGAGCATGCTCTATCGCCGAGCTTACGAGCTTCATATCAATAGGAGTATCCTCGTCAAGACCGAGAGAAGCCGCAACGCCCGAAACTCTCTCCGATCCGAAAAGACGCATAAGGTCATCCTCAAGGGAAAGATAAAATCTCGACTCGCCGGGATCACCCTGTCGTCCGCTTCGGCCTCTCAGCTGATTGTCTATACGTCTTGATTCGTGCCTTTCTGTACCGATTATGAAAAGACCGCCGGCTTCGCGGACCTGCTCTGCCATAGGAGCGATCTCTTCCTTGAAGTCCTCGTAATATTTTTTGAAAGTTTCCCTCGCGGAAAGCAGAGCTTCATCCGTTGTCTCGCTCGAGCCTGTCGCCTCGGCTATAAGAGCCTCGTCTATACCCTCGGCTCGCATTTTTGCTTTTGCAAGATATTCGGGGTTTCCGCCGAGCATGATATCCGTTCCTCGTCCTGCCATGTTGGTAGAAATCGTAACGTTGCCGAGAGTACCCGCCTGAGCAACGATCTCCGCCTCTTTATCGTGCTGCTTTGCATTCAGCACGCGGTGAGCAATGCCTTCGCGCTTGAGCATAGCGGAAAGCTCTTCGGATTTATCAATAGAAACAGTACCGACAAGAACCGGCTGCCCCTTCTTTTTGCATTCCTTGATCTGCTCGACTATCGCGTGAAGCTTGCCGCGGCGCGTGCGGTATACCGCATCGTTGTAGTCCTTCCTTATCATAGGCTTATTTGTCGGCACTTCAACAACGTCAAGCGCGTAGATCTCTATAAATTCGTTTTTCTCGGTAAGAGCAGTACCCGTCATACCCGAAAGCTTGCGGTACATACGGAAGTAATTCTGGAAGGTGATAGTTGCGATAGTTCTCGATTCCTTCTGTATTTTAACGCCTTCCTTCGCCTCAATAGCCTGGTGAAGACCGTTGTTGTAGCGTCTTCCGGGCATAAGTCTTCCGGTGAAGGTATCAACGATGACAACGGCGTTGTCCTTTATAATGTAGTCAACGTCGCGCTTCATAACTCCGTGCGCTCTTATAGCCGTATTGATATGGTGATAAAGAGTGCTGTTCTCGGGATCGGAGAGGTTGTCTATTCCAAAGAACTTTTCGGTCTTCTCGATACCGCTTTTGGTAAGAACGGCGGTGCGGGCCTTTTCGTCAACAACGTAGTCCTCTTTATAAACGTCGTTTGCCTGCTTCGTGTCCATTTCCTTGATCACGTGGCGTGACATAGAGCGAGCAAGCCTGTCTGCCATATCGTAAAGCTCTGTGGACTTTGTGCCTGCGCCCGAAATGATAAGAGGAGTTCTCGCTTCATCTATAAGAATGGAGTCCACCTCGTCGACAATAGCGAAGTTGTGCCCTCTTTGAACAAGTCTCTCTTTGTATACCGCCATATTGTCACGAAGGTAATCGAAGCCAAGCTCGTTATTGGTGCCGTAGGTAATATCGGCGGCGTAGGCGCGTCTCTTTTCATCCTGCTTCTGACCGTGAACTATAAGTCCTGTCGTAAGACCCAAGAAGCCGTAGACTCTGCCCATCTCCTCACTGTCTCGCCTTGCGAGATAATCGTTGACTGTAACGATATGCACACCTTTGCCCGAAAGCGCGTTAAGATAAGCGGGAAGGGTAGCAACGAGAGTTTTACCTTCACCCGTCTTCATCTCCGCAATTCTTCCCTGATGGAGAAGAATACCGCCCATAAGCTGAACGCGGAACGGTCTCTTTCCAAGCACGCGGAAGTCTGCCTCGCGGACAAGCGCGAAGGCATCGGGAAGTATATCGTCAAGAGTCTCGCCCGCGGCGAGTCTCTCTTTAAGTATATCTGTAGTGCCGCGAAGCGCCTCATCGGACATTGCTGCATACTTATCTGCAAGCGCCTCAATGCGGTTAACTGTTGCGGTTATTTTTTTGATCTGCTTTTCACTGTATGAAGCGAAAAGCGACTTGAATAATCCCATGGGAAGTCCTCCGAATGTTTAATCCTTTCTATTCTATCATATTATTTTGTAAAAATAAAGAAATAAATGTAAATTATTTAAAATAATTATAATTTGCTTGACAATTTTTCGGAATTGATAGATAATAGGTATACGATAAATGAAGTCGGGAGAAACTTTCAATGTCTAAAAAAATCAATATCGTACTTTATTCGCCCGAGATCGCGGGCAATACGGGAAACATTTCAAGGACCTGCTCGGTGACGGGCGCGGCTCTTCATATAATAAAACCGATCGGATTTGAGATATCGGACAGAACGCTTAAGCGCGCGGGACTTGATTATTGGAGCGAGCTTGAGGTATATTACTACGATAGCTATCAGGATTTTCAGTCAAAGCACGGCGATAAGCCGATCTATTATTTTTCTTCCCACGCAAAAAGACTTTTTACAGAGGTTGAATACGAGGACGGAATATTTATAATGTTCGGTAAGGAGTCTTCGGGACTGCCGGAGAGCTTAGTATCAGAGAATATAGATCTCGCCCTCAGGATCCCCATGCGTGAGGGCGCAAGATGCTTAAATCTTTCAAATGCCGTAGCTGTCGTTACCTTTGAAATACTGAGAAGGTGGAATTTCGAGGGGCTCGTCTGATAGCTATGCCGTTTATGCTTCCCGCGCCGCGATCTTCGCGCGAGGAGGAATTAATGAAAAATAATAATAAAAACTCTATAATACCGGTTTTGCTTGGCGCAGATCTCGGAGCTTATTCCATGGCAAGGAGCTTTGCGGAGGCAGGGGTAGGAAAATCCAAGATATTTTCAAGAGCAAAGCTTGCAATGACGTCGACTTCGGCATTTGTCACCCAAGAGGTAAATGCGCAGCTTGACGATTGCGATCATGCCGTCCCCGAGCTTATCCGATTTAAAGAAGCCAACCGAGGCTCGGATCTTATCCTTGTCCCATGCGCAGACTGGTATATGGAGATGCTTCAATATGCCCGCGACGCGCTTCTCGGGCATTATTTTTTTATGATACCCAATTTCGAGGTATGGAGGACCGTATCCGATAAAGCAAGCTTTGGATATATTCTGGACAGATACGGAATTCCAAGACCGAAGGGGGCGGTATTCGATAGTACCCTTTCGGATTTCTTTAAGAAGGGACTTACACTCAGACCGCCTTTTGTTGTAAAGCCTTCTGATAGCTCGGAGTATTACAGGCATAAATTCGAGGGGATGAAAAAGGTGTATTTTGCGCATTCTCTCGGCGAAGCGCGCCGAATAATAGAAGAGATATATTCTCACGGATACTCAAAAAAGGTGTTACTTCAGGAATATATCGGCGGCAAGGACGCCTATGCATCCGTGCTGACTGTTTTCATCTCCTCGGAAGGTACGGCGAAAAGAGCGGTCCTCGGAGACGTTCTGCTTGAAGAAAGAAGGGGAAGCGCAAGGGGAAATTACTCCGCAATAATCACAAGACCGCTTGACTCGGTATCATATAAGCTTATAAATATGCTTGAAGGAATAGGATACCGCGGCTTTGCAAACTTCGATATTCTGCATGACGGCATGGGAAGCTATTGTCTCGAGCTTAACCCAAGGCTGGGAAGAAGCTTTGATTATGTCAGGCTTTCGGGAATGAGCCCCGCAAGTCTGCTTATATCGGAGTTAAGAGGCGAAAATATAAAGGAAAGCTTTTATTATCCGGAATATCTGTGGAGAGCGGTAAATAAAAGAACGGCGATCGCCTGCGCCGAAAACGAAAATCTTATCGGTAAGGCAGAGGAGCTTGAAAGGATCGGGGCGGTATCAACTCCTTATGACGGAAGAAGAGACGGCGGACTTCTCAGGCGGACCTACGTTTTTACCCATTTGCTGAGAAGCGGTCATAGATTTTTAAAAGATAAGAATCGGGGAGAGACTCTTTAATGCGGCTTTCGGAATTTATTAAGAAAATACCAACCGTGGAGTATCACACCGTATCGGAAAAGCTCCCGAATATAGATATAAAAGACGTTACGCCTCATTCATCCAAAACTTCTCCGAATTGTGCGTTCGTTGCGATCAAGGGTAATAAAAAAGACGGCGAGGACTATATCCCCGAGGCGAGAAAAAGAGGGTGCAAGGTATTCTTAACTACAAGAAAAGTGCCGATTTTTGACGGGGAATGTTTGATAATTACCAAAAGCACCCGTGATGCGCTCGCTCTTTCGGCGAAGCTTTTGTTCGGAGAATGCGTTGACGATATGAAGCTCGTTGGCATAACGGGTACTAAAGGAAAAACGACCACAGCGCTCCTTCTTTCGTCGATACTCGCTTCCTTCGGAATTAAGCATATTCTTTCGGGAACGCTCGGTATAGAGCTTATCGGACCTTTTGGCAACGGTATAACCTATCAGGCAAGAAATACGACCCCCGAGCCGACAGAGCTTTACAGAGCGCTTAAAAGAGCATACGATCTCGGAATAAAAGTCGGTGTCATTGAGGTATCAAGTCAGGCTATGCTTCAATCAAGACTGCTTGGTATTAATTTTGACGCGGCAATATTTACAAATCTTTCTCCCGACCACATAGGAAGGGAGGAGCATCGGGACTTTTTTGATTATTATTCAAGCAAGAAAAGACTCTTCACCGATCACGGAGTCAAGCTCGCCGTTGTCAATTCGGACGATGCCTATTCTAAGGATATATCGCGATCCGTTCCGCGATCGGTATCGGTAGGCTCCGGGATAATGGCAGACGTAAGAATAACCGATACTAAGGCGTTTGGCGGAAGAATTGAGTTTTCTTTGCTTGGCGAATGCTTTTCGCTTTCAATGAAAGGGGAGTATAACGTAAAAAACGCCTCCCTTGCAATAATCACCGCAAAGGAGGTCTTTGGCTTACCGATCTCTGAAATGAAGGATGCGGTATTTAATAAAAAAGTGCCCGGCAGATATGAGGAATATGAGCTTGACGGTATAAAGATCATCATAGATTTCGCGCATAATCCGGAGAGCTTCAGAGCTGTTATGACTACCGCGCGAAGAGAATGCGAGGGAAAGCTCATCTCGGTATTCGGCTCGGTTGGCGGAAGATCGGATAATAGAAGAGCTGCGCTCGGTTCGGTTGCGGCGGAGCTTTGCGACTTTTCCGTTATTACCTCTGATAATCCGGCGTACGAAGATGCATCGCAGATTGCAGGTGATATTCTTCTCGGATTTCCGTTTTCTGATAAAGCAATAATTGTAACGGATAGAGAAGAAGCGATAAAAGCCGCGGTGTCTATTGCTGAAAAGGGCGATACCGTTCTTCTGCTTGGAAAAGGCCACGAATGCTTTCAGGAGATCGGATCGAAGCTTGTTCCTTTTTCCGAAAGGCGTATAATCGAAAAAATGGGTGCGCGAAAAATATGAGTTATCGGAAGCTTTGGGAGACCTCAGCTTCCGATATTCGTTTTGATCTTCTTTTCAAGCATAGGCAGCGCAAGTCCCGAGCTTTTAGCGATATCCTTAGCGGTTGTGGCGTGGAATATCATTTTCGCAAGGCTTCGCATATTCTGCAAGCCCTCGGCATCGTATTCTATCGACTTTTCGTTTGCCCCATATGCGATAGCGGGATAAGAGGCGGAGACGATTATAGATGAAGTAAATTCAAAATGCCTTAAAACGTCCCGTACCGCTCCGTGAACGCCGCCTCTTCTTCCTACCGCGATCGCGCCAACCGTTTTGCAAAATAAAGCTTCGGGAGAAGAGCGGCAGACTCTCGAAAGCAAAGACGTAAGCGTACCGACAGCGCCACCATAATAAGTCGGAGTGCCGATTATAATGCCGTCTTGGGCGGATATAAGGGACGCAAGCTCCGATATATCTGTGAAAACACAGCCTTTACCGCGAGAGCATACTCCGCAGGCAACGCAGGCCGCACGTGGCATAGGACCAACCTCATACCATACGCACTCCGCTCCGAGTCGTATAAGCTCGCTTTCGCACTCGCATAAGGCTCTCTTTGTTGCCCCGGATGCGTGCGGCGAGCCGTTAATTAAAAGGATCTTCATAAAAATCTCCATTCCGTCGCCTTAAGACGACTGCACAAATTTTTTATAACTGTTCAGAACCGCTTGATATTTGCTAAAGGTATTTTATGCAAAAAATTAACGGAGTGATTATTGACAAGGCGCTCCGTTTAATATATAATAGTAATGTTTAAAAGATTTACGTGGGCAAAATGCCCGAAAGGATTTAAAAATGACCAAGATCGATATTTTTTCAGGCTTCCTCGGAGCGGGAAAGACAACTCTTATCAAAAAGCTTATAAAAGAGGCGTATTCCAAGGAAAAGGTAGTTCTTATAGAAAATGAATTCGGAGAGATAGGAATTGACGGAGGATTTCTTCAGGATGCGGGCATTGAAATAACCGAGATGAATTCGGGATGCATATGCTGCTCGCTCGTCGGAGATTTCACAAAGGCTCTTGAAAAGGTTCTCTCGGAATATAAGCCCGATAGAATTATAATCGAGCCATCGGGAGTCGGTAAGCTTTCGGATATCATTAAGGCTGTGAAAAAGCTTGAAACTGACGAAGCGGAGCTTAATTGCTTCACCACGGTTGCGGATGCAGGTAAGTGCAGAATGTATATAAAGAACTTCGGCGAGTTTTATAACGACCAGATAACTCACGCCTCTGCTATCTTCCTTTCTCATACCGATAAGGCGAGCGAAAGTAAGGTCAAGGAAGCAGTTGCTCTTATCAGAGAGCTTAATCCCGATGCGGTGATCATAACCACTCCTGCGGATAAGCTTTCGGGAGAGGAAATACTTAATGCTATGGAGAGAAAGGATACCCTTGCGGAAGCTCTCGCAAAGCTTGAATCCGAGCTTCATCACCATAAGCATCATCACCACGATCATGACGAGGACTGCGACTGCGGTTGCCATGATCACGAGCATCATCACCACCACGACCATGACGAGGACTGCGACTGCGGCTGCCACGATCACGAGCATCACCACCACCACGATCATGACGAGGACTGTGACTGCGGTTGCCACGATCACGAGCATCATCACCACCACGATCACGACGAGGACTGCGACTGCGGCTGCCACGGTCATCATCACCATGCAGACGAGGTATTCACCAGCGTCGGAGCAGAGACCACCAAAAAATATACCAAGTCTGAGATCGAAGATATCCTTTCCGAGTTTGACGAGGGCGGAGATCTCGGAACTGTGCTTCGTGCCAAGGGTATCGTAGAGGGTCAGGACGGAAAGTGGATACACTTTGATTATACCCCCGGAGATATAGACGTAAGAGACGGATCTGCGGGAGTTATCGGCAGACTTTGTGTCATTGGCGCAGGTATTGACGGCGCAAGGATCAAAGAGCTTTTTGGCGTAAACTAAGGAGATAATAATGGATATTCCGATTTATTTGTTTACCGGCTTTCTTGAAGCGGGTAAGACAAGCTTTATAAAGGAAACGATGAACGATGAGAACTTCAACGATAAGAAGAGGAAATATCTCATAATTCAGTGCGAGGAAGGAGAAGAGGAGCTTCTTCCTGAGGATTTTGGGGATAACGTATCCGTATGTCGCTTTGAGCGCGAGGACGATATAGTAGCGGAAAGGCTCATCGCAAGGCAGAAGAGAGCAAAGGCAGACGTTATAATCATAGAGTACAACGGTATGTGGACTCTCGATAAGCTTTATAATGCGCTTCCCGATAACTTCCTCGTCTATCAGGAGATCCTCGTTGCCGATTCGACAACTATCGGCGCATATAACGCAAATATGCGTCAGCTTGTAGTTGATAAGCTGACTAGCTGCGAGATGGCAGTCTTCAACAGAGTGACGGAGTCTACGGATAAAATGGCTCTTCACAAGCTTGTAAGAGGCGTCAGCCGCAAGGCGAATATCTGCTATGAGAGTGTGGATGGGGAGATAGAATTTGACGATATTCAGGATCCGCTTCCTTTTGATATCAACGCTCCCGTTATCAATATCGAGGACGATGATTTTGCGATATTCTACCGTGACATGACGGAGGAATTCCCGAAATACAACGGTAAGACCGTGCGCTTCAAGGGAATAGTCGCAACCGATTCAAAGCTCCCGAGATCCTCATTTGCGATAGGCAGGCATATAATGACCTGCTGCGAGGCTGATATAGCATACAGAGGCGTTGTTGCAAACGGTATGGGTCAGCTTAAATTAAAGACCCGCGATTGGGTTATCGTTGAGGGAACTCTCAGCGAGGAGTATTCCGATCTTTATCAAGGAGAGGGACCTGTACTTACCGTCAAAAAAATTGAAAGAGCGGAGAAGCCGAAGGTCGAG
This sequence comes from Clostridia bacterium, assembly GCA_017462605.1. GTDB lineage: Bacteria > Bacillota > Clostridia > Oscillospirales > CAG-272 > UBA1740. The sequence goes on from JAFTQV010000071.1 coordinate 16,983, forward strand.
GTAGCGACGTTCTGATTTGCAAAAAAAATAAAGCGATTGATTTTCTTAGTCTTATGAAGACACCTGAAAGAAAAATCGATCGCTTTTTGTTTTATATGAGAATAATTGTAGTCAATATCAACTGTTTTGCAATAAGATCTTATATAGATCGGATTTTGAAATACCTCTATCCTTGGCTGCTGATTTTATCGCATCCATTCGCTTTTGACCCATTGCTTCATAGAGCTTAACATGCTCTTCGGGATCCGCGGGGAATGTAGCCTCCTCGCTTGTTGCTTCTCCCGCACCTTCAACTATGAGAACGTATTCTCCTCTCGGCTCTTTTTCCGAATACATCTCGCAAGCCTTACCGAGATCAACTCTGATAACCTCTTCGTTAAGCTTTGTCAGCTCCCTGCAAAGAGATATTCTTCTTTCGCTTCCGAATGCTTCTTTCATGTCGCAAAGGGTAGCGAGAAGCTTGTGCGGAGCTTCGTAGAAAATAATCGTCCTCGTTTCATTTATAAGGCTTGAAAGAGCCTTTTTTCTTTGAGTCTTATTTGCGGGGAGAAATCCCTCAAATACGAATTTTGAGGTAGAGAGCGCCGAGAGCGCAAGAGCCGATACCGCAGCGCAAGCTCCGGGTACAACGGCGACCCTGACTCCCGCATTAGAGCAAAGCCTGACAAGGTCCTCTCCCGGGTCGCTTATCGCAGGCATACCCGCATCAGTGATAAGAGCGCAGCTTTCTCCCGAAAGAAGCCTTGCGACTATTCTTTCGCCTGCGGCAGCCTTATTATGCTCATGGTAGCTTACAAGCTCGTTTTTGATACCGAGGCAGGTCAGAAGCTTCAGCGAGTTTCTCGTATCCTCGGCGGCAATAAAATCGACCTCTGTAAGAACCTTTACCGCGCGCTCGGTTATATCTGCGAGATTTCCGATGGGTGTCGCAACGAGATATAGGGTTGCTCCCACTGTCTTGTTTTTTTCACTGTTCATATCTTATTTTCCTTTGAATTTTTCGGGAAAGCTTCCGTTTTCCATAATATAATTCATATCGTCTGTGTATTCAAGATGCTCGCGGTCGCGATAGATAAGAAGAGGCGCTGTCATACGAAGCCCTTCCTTGCCGCCAAGCTTACCGGATATAAGAAGCATTTTCGGTATACTGTCCTTATCCGCGTGAACGAAGGTCATTCTCTTAGGCTCGATATTAGCCGATCTCATAGCAGAGATCAGATCTGTAAGCCTGTCCGGGCGAAAGACCGCGATAAAATCACCGCCGAAGCGGAGCGATCTTTTCGCGCATTCGAGAAAATCGTATATACCGCCCATGATCTCATGGCGGGCAACGTTTTTGGCATCGGTACGGTTCGAATATCCGCTGTCAGATTTCATATAAGGCGGATTGGAGTATACAGTATCGAATATTGCGCCTCTATTAAAGGTGCGAACATCGGCTTCAAGAGCTTCAAGCTTGTCTGAAAGCGAATTCAGCTCGGCGTTTCTTACTGTAAGGGAAGCATACTCAGGCTGAACATCGATCGCCACTGCCTTTGAAAGCTTACCCCGTGTGAGCATAAGCATAGATATAATACCGCTTCCCGAGCCAAGCTCAAGCCCGAATTTTCCTTTGTGATCCGAATATGCGGCGAGCAAAAGCGCGTCCGTGCCGAAAACAAGACCGTTCGGCTTTTGAATAAGACTTATTGAATCGTTGACCTCATCGATCCTTTCGTTTTCAAAAAGCTCTGTCATATCAATCTCCCCAAATAAAATGGGTTGAGCAGAAATCGGCTCAACCCATAAAAGTGCAATTTACCCTGCGTTATGTAGGAATTATTCCTCAGCGGGAGCTCCTACGGGGCAAGCATCTGCGCAAGAACCGCAGCTAATGCAGTCGTCAGCGTTGATAACGTACTTGTCATCACCCTCAGCGATGCAGCCTACGGGGCAAGCATCTGCGCAAGCGCCGCAAGAAATGCAATCATCGGAAATCTTGTATGCCATACTGTAATACCTCCATATTAGTTTGCTAAGTCTATTGTAGCACAAATCAGAAAAAAATCAAGTGCTTTTTTAAAAAAATAATCTGAAAGACTAAAAAAACGCTAAAACCCATTATCAAATGGAAAATATTGCTATTAATCAACGGGTATATCGCTCTCATCGTCATCGTTTTGCTTTGTATTTTGCCTCTTTGGAACCTTAATTATCTTAACGTTCTTTATTTTATAAAATTTAGGCATATCCTTATCGTTATCATTAAGCTTGACTCGGATCTCTTCGGCAAGCGGCTTGGTCTCGATAACGGTGCCCTCGCCGTCTTCGGTCTTAACTATGCTTCCAACGGGAGGAGTTACCCTGATCGCGGCCTCGTAAGTATCATGCTCGTAGCGCAGGCAGCACATAAGTCTTCCGCATGCGCCCGAAACCTTTGCTGAATTCAAGGAGAAGTTTTGCTCCTTAGCCATTTTTATGCTCACCTGGACGAAATCGGTAAGGAATCCCGAGCAGCAATATTTTCTGCCGCAAATCCCGAGACCGCCCATAAGCTTTGCCGCATCTCTTATACCTATCTGGCGCAGCTCGATACGCGTGCGGAAGGTAGAGGCGAGATCCTTGACAAGCTCTCTGAAATCAACTCTCGATTCGCAGGTAAAGTAGAATATGAGCTTTGAATTATCAAAGGTGTACTCAACCGAAACGAGTCTCATTCCAAGTCCGTGAGATGCAATCTTTTTCTTGCAGATGAGAGCGGCGTCAAGCTCCATCTCTCTGTTTTTCGCGTCTCTTGCCAGATCGTCCTTGGTCGCAACTCTTGTGACGACCTTGAGCGCGGAGACGACCTCCTTTGCGGGGACCTTTTTATTGGCAATTTTGACAGTACCCATCTCGGTGCCTCTTGCCGTATCAACGATCACCCTCTGCCCCACTGAAAGCTTAAGCTTTCCCGGAGCAAAATAATATATTTTTCCCGCATCTCTGAAGCTGATACCAACGATCTCGACCTCATCGGCGCGGATCTCTTCTATATTTTCCTTGTTCTCCATTATGGACCTCCGTAATAATTAGGCTTCCCTGATCTTCAGGGCAATATCTGTAAGCAAAGGAGCGATCAGAACGTTCTTATCAAGATCCGCAAGTGCGGAGTTGATAACCTCGAATATCGAAACTATGCGCCTTGCTCCAAGTCCCGTCAATGCGCCCTCGCAAGCTTCGAGCGAGGTAAAAAAAGACGGTGTGAATTCTCCCGATACCTTATAGGTTAGCATATCGCGAAGAGCGGTAACAAGAAGCTCAAGCGTTCTTCTCAGCTCGTCGCGCTTTTGCGGTAAAGCCGCTACCGCCGAATAAAGAGCTGAAAACGATACCTTCTTGGGCATTACGGATACGATCGACATGACCGAAGCTCTCAGCGCCTCTGCATCGCTCTCGTCGCCTCCGAGGTGGGAGAGCGCTTTACCGATAATTCCGTTTGAGGAAAGAAGTATGCCGCGAAGCTTTTCGGGATCGGCAGCCGCCATTGATCTCGCTTCAGGCGATAACGAAAGAACGTGGCGGTGAAGCTCATCGGCAGTAAATATCTCGGTGGAAAAGCTTTGAGCGCGGCTTTTTATAGTTGTAAGAAGCTTGTCCGCCTCTTTGCATATCAAAATAATATAAACGTTTTTCGGCGGCTCCTCGAGGACCTTAAGCAAAGCGTTCTGAGCCGCAGGGGTCATAGCATCCGCGTCCTCAATGATATAGCATTTGCATTCCGACTCGGTTGCCGAGAGAAACATATCCTCTCGGAAAGCACGAAGCTCGTCTACTCCGATCGTCGATTTGCCGACCTCGCGCTTAAGATACGATACGTCGGGAAAAGCTCCGGACGCTATCCTTTTGCATCGGCTGCATGCTCCGCAGGGGAGTGGAAAGCTTTCCGATAAGCGATTTTCGCAGTTAAGGGCAGAGACCGTCTCAAGAGCAAGCGTATGCTTTCCCGATCCTTCGGGACCGACTATTATCATGGCGTGGGGAAGAGACGAAGAAATTATAAGAGAAGAGAGTCTTTTAGTGATCTCGGCGTTGCCGAAAAGCCTTGGAAATGTATTCCTCATCGCGTCCTCCTTTTGCCTGTGATCTGCTACGAGTTATATTATAGCAAGAATTTTTACGAATGTCAATATTTTTAAATTTGTTAACAATTTTAAATATTATAAATATTGACAAGAAATAGCGGTTGTGCTATACTTACCCTATAGTATAAGACACTTGGAGGTAAATATGCTTAAAATTGATTCACTTACGAAAAGCTACGGTGAAAAGCGCGCGGTCGACGATCTTACGCTTCATATCGAGAAGGGTGAGATATACGGATTTATAGGTCATAACGGAGCAGGTAAAACAACTACGCTTAAATCCTGTGTCGGACTGATAGGATTTGATAGCGGAGAGATATACGTTGACGGCGTATCTATTCGCAAATATCCCATAGAATGTAAAAAAATGATTGCATATATACCCGATAATCCCGAGCTTTACGACTTCCTGTCGGGTATAAAATATCTTGATTTCATTGCGGGCGTATACGGTGTAGGCGAGGAGAAAAACGAGAGGATAAAGGCTCTTTCCGAGGCGTTTGAAATAGCTGATGATCTCGCTTCGCCGATCAGCTCGTATTCGCACGGAATGAAGCAGAAGCTCGCGATAATTTCCGCATATCTGCACGATCCTAAGCTCATAATAATGGATGAGCCGTTCGTCGGACTCGATCCTAAGGCGTCGCATACTCTCAAGGTCATGATGAGAGAGCATTGCGACAAGGGCGGAGCGATATTTTTCTCGACTCACGTTCTTGACGTAGCCGAAAAGCTTTGCGATAAAATAGCGATAATCAAAGAGGGCAAGCTCGTCGTTGCGGGAAGGACCGAGGACGTCAAGGGAGACGATTCGCTTGAGGACGTATTCCTTGAGCTGGAGGAAAAAGATGATTAGGCGGCTCGTTGCGATAAGGCTCAGAAACGCCTTTCTGAACTCCATAAGCGGTAAGGATAAAAACGGAAATGCGCGCCCTGCCTCAACAGGCAGACTCATTGGCTTTGCATTTCTTTACACCTTCCTTTTCTTCGTATTTTTCGGCATGATATTCACAATGTCTATGCCGATTGCAATGCTGCTTGTTCCGCAGGGGTCGAGCGATCTTTATTTCGGTATCTTTACGCTCCTTTCACTTACGGTAATATTTATACTGAGTATTTTTGAGACAAAATCGGAGCTTTTTGAATGTAAGGATAACGAGCTGCTTCTTTCAATGCCGATCAAGACTCGTGATATCATCATAAGCAGGGTGTCGGTGGTCCTCATCTATAATTACATCACCGAAGCTATCGTGCTTATCCCCGTACTTTTATCGTATATGATCTACGGCGGCTCTCCGATAGGCATCTTCGGAAGCATCGTCCTTTTCGTAACGCTTCCGCTCTTGGCAACGGCGCTTGCTTCAGGAGTCGGATATCTCGTTGCGCTCATATCCGCTAAGATAGCAAGATTCAAGACAGCTATCGTAACTGTCCTCTTTACCGTATTTTTTCTCCTTTATTTCGTAGGTTTAAATTATCTGACCGAAAATATGGACGCAATATTCGAATACGTTGAAGGCAACATTAATGCTATCGCGGACAAATTCTCGTTTATCGGATTTATCGGTCGGGCATCGCTTCTTGCGCCGTTGCCTCTTGTGATATATCTTGCGATCGCCGCGGCGGCATCTGCTATCTGCGTTTTTCTTATTTCCAAAAGCTACTTATCGATAATCACATCATCGAATACCTCTGAGAAGGTCGTATATAAAGAAAAGAAGCTCAAAGCTACGGGAATGCTCACCGCTCTTGTGAGAAAAGAGCTTGCAAGATTTACGTCATCTGCTACCTATATTCTCAACGGAGCGCTCGGCTACGTTTTCGTACTGATCATTGCCGGAATAATAGTATTCAACGGCGGTATACCGATAGATATCGATCCCGAGCTTGCAGGTGATGTTGGAATGGATTTCGAGTTTAGCGGCGAAACTATCGCTCCGTTTGTTATAGGCGCATTTATATTCTGCTATTCAATGACTCTTATGACCGCGGCATCCGTTTCGATAGAAGGAAAGCATTTCTGGATAGTCAAGAGCCTTCCCATTCCTGCTAAGACTCTTCTTCTCGCAAAGCTTATTCCGTCTATGCTGATCAGCGTGCCTATCGCTCTCATCACGGGAATAGCATCCGCTATCGCTTCGGGAGTAAGCTTCATATATCTGTTGCTTTACGTTACCGTACCTATGGCGGCGGCGGTAGCATTCAATTTTATAGGTTTGGTATTCAACTGTCTTTTCCCTAAGTTTACTTACCTGAATGAGGCTGAGGTCGTCAAGCAATCGCTCCCGGTATTTTTGACTATGATGGTTAATTTGCTTCTTTCGCTCGGAGCATTCGCCGTGCTTGCGATAGGAGCGATCAGTGGCGGCGGAGAAATAGCACTTCTGGCTATACTGTTTCTCTTTATCGTGATATCGGTATCTCTCTATTTCTTGCTAGCAGGTCCTTTATCACGAAAGCTTGAGAATATAAACATATAATCCACTATATCACGATCGGAAGAAAAAATGAAGAGATTTAAGGAATTTGTAAACAATTATATACCTAAATACTCAATTATTCTGTTTTTCATATTTCTTACCTCTCTTTTGATTTATATTATAGGATCGCTTTCGGTTCCGTTTGCCGAGTGGGTCACCAATTATCTCGGTCATCCCATAAGGTGGCTTCTTGCTTCTGTTTCGTCGCTTGTCCCATTTTCCTTAGGCGAGCTTTGCCTTATGCTTTCTCCTTTTTTACTTATTCTTCTTATCTGTATCGGAATCAGGAAGAAGGGCAAAGGGCAGCTGCTTCGATTTACGGCATCGGTGCTTTCCGTTGTATCTCTCTTTTATTCGGGCTACGTATTTACCCTCGGTATAGGATATCGCAGAACTTCAATTGCCGATAGAATGTCTCTCGAACCCGTCGATATCACTTCCGAGAGCCTTACAGAAGCTCTTGTGATACTTCGCGATGAATGCGAAAAGCTTCTTCCCAAGGTCACCTATCTCGAAAGCGGGTCGTCTGATCTTACGGGCGACTTCGATGAAATGTGCGAAAGCATAATTGAGGGTTATTCCGCTCTCGGAGAAGAGTATCCCGAGCTCGGCATTAAAAATTTTGATTCTAAGGCTAAGCCCGTTATTATGAGCAAGCTGATGTCTAAGCTTGAAATACTCGGTATATATTCCTTTTTCACGGGCGAGTCAAACGTCAACGTTCACTATCCCGACTATAATTTGCCGTTCACGGTAGCGCATGAGTTTGCGCATCAAAGAGGAATTTCAAGAGAAAATGAGGCGAATTTTGCCGCATTTCTCGTATGCATAAGGTCAAGCGATCCATACGTCAGATATTCAGGGTATATGAATATGTTCGAATACGTTGCCTCAGCTCTCGGAAAGACGGATAAAGAAGCTTTAAAAACTGTCTATCTCGATACCGATCCGAGAATGATAGGCGAAATGCGGGCATACAATGAATTCTACTACGCTAATAAAAGCGAATTTCTTTCTAAGCTCTCAGAATTTGTCAACGATAAATATCTTAAGTCGCAGGGCACAGAGGGAATAATCAGCTACGGACTTGTCGTCAGACTTTGCGTGGCTTACTACTGTAACGAATAAAAAGATAAGCGAATAAAATGTAGTATCCTTTATCAGGAGAGGCATTTTATGAGTGAAATAACGATTTTTGGAGCAAGACCGCTCTTTGGCAATATCACCCCTTCGGGCTCGAAAAATGCGGCGCTTCCCATAATATTTGCGGCTCTTGCCGTCTCGGGCGTATCTGTTTTATACGATCTGCCCGATATCACAGACGTGCGTGTCGCGCTCGATATTATATCCGATTTTGGCGCAAAGATAGAAAGAGACGGCAGAAGGGTGACGCTTGATACCCGAAACGTCGCTTATAAAAAACCTGATAAAAAGCTTACTTCAAGGATCAGAGCGTCCTCTTATCTTATCGGCGCGTGCCTTTCGAGGTTCGGCGAATTTGATCTGTCTGAAGTAGGCGGCTGCAATTTCTGCAACCGACCTCTCGATATGCATCTTTATGCCGCGGAAAAATTGGGAACGAAGATAGAGGGCGAGAGGCTCAGCGCTTCGCGTCTTTCGGGAGCAGATATAAAATTTAATAAAATATCCGTCGGCGCGACTATTAATGCATTAATAATGGCGTCGCGCGCCAAGGGCGTAACGAGAATATTCGGAGCGGCAAGAGAGCCGCACGTTAAAAACGTGATAAGATATCTCAGAGCGGCGGGAGCTGAAATATGCGATAGCGCAGATGCGCTGACCGTTAAAGGCTCTATTCTTTCGGGGGCTGAGGTGAAAATAATTCCCGATATGATCGAAGCGGGAACGTTTCTTCTCTTAGGACCGCTAACGGGCGGTATGGTATCGGTTGATATCCCCAAGGATGCGGGGCTTGAAAGCTTTTTTGAAGTGCTATCCGATTCGGGAATAAGCATAAGCCGTAATGAGAATATCGTAAGCGCATGGGGCGAACCTTTTAAAAAGATACGGGTATCAACCTCTCCGCACCCCGGGTTTCCAACCGATCTTCAGCCGCAGACAGCTCCGCTTATGGCAAGGTATCACGGCGGAGAAATAATTGAAAACGTCTGGCAGGATAGGTTCTCCTACCTCAATTCCTTATCCGCATTTGGAATAAAGAGTGATAAGATCGTCGGGGGAAGAAGGATAAATCCATCAAGGATAGGCGCTGCCGAGTGTGAGGCTCCGGACCTCAGAGGAGGCGCAGCTGCAGTTCTTTCCGCTCTTGTGGCGGAAGGGAAGAGTAAAATAAAAAACACCGAGCTGATAATGAGAGGCTATGCCGATATATGGGCAAAGCTCAGATCGCTCGGTGCTCGTATAGAATAATTTTCTGAAAAGAGGATACATAAAATGAAAAGAATTATCACTGTGCAGGACGTATCCTGCGTTGGTAAATGCTCGCTTACGGTCGCATTGCCGATCATAAGCGCGGCAGGCGTTGAGTGCGGCGTTTTGCCGACAGCGGTCCTTTCGACCCATACTCAGTTTTCAAGCTTCACCTTTCACGATCTGACCGATGAGATACAGCCAATCGCCGATACCTTCAAAAAGCTTGATATAGATTTTGACGCTATCTATACCGGATATCTCGGTTCTCACCGTCAGCTCGAGCTTGTTGAAAGCTTTTTCGATACCTTTAAAAAGGATGATACGGTTATAGTTATCGATCCCGTTATGGCGGATAACGGTAAGCTTTATCACGGATTTACGCCCGAATTTGCCGCGCGCATGGCAAAGCTTTGCAAAAAAGCCGACCTTATCGTCCCAAATCTTACCGAGGCGTCATTTATGCTTGGCATAGAGTATAGACCCGATTATGATGAGGAATATATCAGATACGTGCTTAAGCTTCTTACAGGTCTTGGCTGCCCGAGAGCTGCTTTGACAGGAATATCGCTTGAAAGCGATAAGATCGGCGTGTACTATTACGACTCGGTCAGCGATAAATACTATTCCTACTTCAACGAGCTTCTTCCCGTCAGCTATCACGGAACAGGCGATATTTATGCCTCGGCTGCCGTTGGCGCGATCACTCGCGGAATAAGCTTTGAGGAATCGCTTCGTATAGCGACCGACTATACTCTCGAATGCATGAAGCTCACCCTTCGTGATGAAAACAGAAGGTTTTACGGCGTTAATTTTGAGCAAGCTCTGCCGTATTATATCGAAATGATCGATAGAGCTGTAAAATAAGCTCCTTTACCTTCTGATCCTTCGTTTGTTTTTTCTCGGCATGGCGAGAATTGCGGAGAGAAATGAAAGCGCTAAAAAGCAAAGCATATTAACGGCGTGAAAAAGCTCGATCTTACCGCCTGTGGCAATAAGTGTGATCAAAGTGAATACAACTGTTGCGGCAGAAGCGGGGATCATAGAGCGCATAACCGTTTCGCTCCCGCTGATCTTCGCGGAAAAGAACGTACCGATCGCACCTGATAAAACGAGCGCAAGAGCAGAGAAGAGAGGTATATTTGCCGTTGAGTCGGAAGAGCCGTATCTTACGGCACTGATCACGAACGATATCAATAAATAAATTACCGCTATTGCGAAAACTCCGATAGCCGCGCTTGGTATGGGCGGCAGACATACTTTCTTTTTCATAATAAAAAGCCTCCGAATTACTTTTACTAAAGCATATTCGGAGACTTTTTATTTTATTCTGATTATTTATCCTCGGGCTTTTCTTCGGTTGCCGTATCGGGATCTGCAGCAGCTGCATCCTCAGCGGGAGCATCTGCATTCACTGCCTTGGGAGCATTCTTTTCTGCCTCTTCGGCAATTACTGCAGCCGCAATATCCTCAGCCTTAACGTCAACGCTTCTGATAGCAGCCTTAAGGAAACGGATCTTGGTCTTATCTCTTGTGGTCTCAAGAACAAAGGTCTCGCCCTTGATCGAAACTACTTTACCTATAATTCCGCCGATAGTAGTAACCTCATCGCCTACCGCGAGAGCATCACGCATTGCATTGTCCTTCTGCTCCTGCTTCTTCTGGGGGCGGATCATGAAGAGCCAGAAGACAAGAATAAGAACGGCGATAAGTATAAGTGTGGTCCACCAGTTGTTGCCATTTGTGGCGGTACCGGTTGCCGTATCAAGTAAAAATGAAAAATTCAGCATTGTCTTTACCTTTCTTTTAATTCAATCAACGAACATTATACAACATAAATATGAATAATTCAAGAGCTTAGTAAATTAATTTTTAAAAATTAGTCTTTAATAGCTTCTTTTTTGCTCTTTCCGCCTCACTCGCGATAGATCTTGCGACCTTCTGAGGCGATATCCAGAAATCTCTTGACCATACTCTCACGAGATTCCAACCGCGCGATTCAAGGAATCCCGGCTTGCTGACGTCTCTTTCCATTGACGAATTAGACGATGCAAAGGCATCAGAATCAAGCACAACGCCGACAAGGTATCTGTCAAGCTCAGGGTCATAAACCGCGAGAGATATTCTGTTTTTTGCGTTTCCGAGTCCGAGCTCTACCGCGTATCCAAGCTTTTCAAGCCTCTCTTTAAGATCATTCTCTATCGAAACAGCGCGTATGAAATCGCCTGCGCCTGTATCGGGTGCCGAGAGCGTAGCCAGCACGGCTTCCGCTTCCTGTTGATTGCGGGATGCAACGGCTCTGACGTAAGAAAGATATGTCTTAAGAAGCTTAGGGCCTTCATTTTTAGTGAGATCAACCTTGAGATCCTCGGGCTCTATGCTCGTCACAACGATTATCTTCGATCTCGCTCTCGTAATGGCAACGTTGAGTCTGTTCTCGCCGCCCTCAGCCGAGAGGGAACCGAAATTGGTATATATTCTGCCAAGCTCGTTTTCAGCATAGCCGATAGAGAAAATAATAATGTCTCTTTCATCACCCTGAACGTTCTCAAGATTTTTTATAAATATACTCGTATCCTCTCCGCCGTCGGTTCTCGCCCTTTCTTTGAGCATGTATGAGCGGAATGTCGGATCCTTTGAGCATTCCTTATCTATCATATCGGCGATAGCTGTCTGCTGATCCGCATTAAAGGTTATGATGCCTATGCTTTCGTTATTCTTCCTTGTTAAGAATATGCCGCGAAGGATGTCAACGACCTTCTTTGCCTCGGGAATGTTCTTGCGGTCTATCCATTTTCCCGCGACCTTATACCGCTCGATCGGGCAAGAGTCCGAATTTTTCGAGGTGTTTGGCGAGACCTCAAGCTTCATATCGTAAAAGGCTCGGTTCGAGAAATTAATAAGCTCGGCGCTCTTGCTTCGATAATGATACGTAAGATTTGTGCTTTGATACCTTGCAACGGCAAGGTCAAGAAGAGATTCTACCTCAAGAGCCGCCTGGACAGAATAGTCCTCTATCGTTTCAATGTCCGCTCCGAGATATCTCTTCATGAATACGGTCGAGGGGCGAAGCTGCTTTGAGTCGCCGGCTACTACTATGTTTTTTCCTCTGTATATCGAAGGGATAGTGCTTTCTATAAACACCTGCGACGCCTCGTCAAAAATAACGAGATCGAAAAGATTTTTCGTCAGCGGCAGAAGGACAGAAACGTTCTCGGGCGAAAGAAGCCAGCAAGGGAAGAGCGATAAAATATACTCTCCGAAGGCTTCCATAGTTTTTCTGATAGGCCAGAACTTTTGCTTTTTTGATATCTGATAAAGATAGTCCTTGTTGTCGGCAGAGCTTTCGTAAAGCTTGTCGTATTTCTTTGCCGAAGCCGCCTCGCATATTTTGACAGAAAGCGAAAGCTGCTCCTCTTTATATCGGACTATTCTTGAGGTAACGTTGCGGAAATCGAGGATCTTTGCAAGCTTTTCTTTACATTCATCTTCGTATTTTACCGTTTCATGATAAATTCTCAATTCAAGAATTTTAGAAATAATATCGGCATAATTCTGATAGTTTTTGCTTATGGCATATGCAAAAGAAAGGATCGCAGTCTTGTTTTTATCAAGTCCGAGAAGAAGCTTGCTGACGTCACGGAGATTGATGTAGTTATCGAGCGCTTCAAATACGAACTTAAGATAAGATGTATTCGCCCTGAGCACGTTATCGATGACCGCGAGATAACCGTCATCAGTCAGCACCTTTTTGAGAAATGCATAATCCTTGGCGTAGCTCTCTATTGCCGCTTTGGTTTCCGCAAAGCGCTCCTTGATCTCGTCTCGGCTCTCCTTCGAGAACCTTTTTGCAAGGCGTACCGCGCTTGCAAGTACCTTTTTGTTATCAAGCTGATAGTAGTATGCAAGCACCTGGCGGTAGTAAGGATATTTCGCAATGTTAAAAGGTGCGCGCCTTGATTTCATCATCTCCGAAAGCGCTCCCTTGACCTCGCAAAGCGTTATGGTATCAACGTCGGAGCGCATCAGGTCTATTATCGGATTTTTTTCCTTTTCCTGAACGTAGTTATAATAAAGCTCCTCAAGATTTTTTGCCTTTATATCATGAAGCGCATCCTTAAGCTGAGCGTAAGTGAGTGACATTATTTCATCGTATGCGCAGAGCTTCGTGTATATCGCGTACTCCGTTGAGTTCTTCTGAAGCATCGTTGAAGAGTTATACATCTCGGAAAGCGAAAGACCGAAGGGGCGCTTATCGTTAAGTAGCGAAGCTATGGAATCAAGAACTGCCATCTGCTCGGCGATCTTTGATTCAAGCTCGAGAAAATCACTCTTCGCCTTGTCCGCGCTTTCGAGAGCGAGGACGACCGCTTTTTGATGAGCGGAAAGACATCTGTCGTAGAAGGCTGCCTTTTCCTTTGTCTCATCGGTTATATACATCGCCTTTTCACAAAGCGCACCGAGCCTGTTATATACAACGTCGAGAGCTGCTTTTTTCTGCGATACGACAAGCACCCTTTTTCCCTTAGCCATGGCATCGGTGATAACGTTTACTATCGTCTGCGATTTACCTGTTCCGGGAGGACCCCAGATGACCATGTTACCGCATTCGTCAACGCGTCTGACTACCTCGGATTGAGCGTAGTCGGGCATTTTCACGTTAAAAGATCCCGCTAAAGCTCCTTTTTTATGAGCCTTGATCTTCGGCTTTTTATTTGAATTCTTTTTACGTGTCGGTCTTAAAAGCTCCTCGATCGCGTCGTTGGTCAGCTTCTTCTTTTCAAGGATTCCGTAATCGTTGAATATAGAGCTCGAAAGAGAATATCTCGTCATTATGGCGGCATATCGTATCGATAAGGTGATCTTGCCGTCGGGCTCCTTGAATCTTCCGAAATTATAAACGTTTTTTGATTCGTATTCGGTTCCGTCAAATCTGATGTGAAAGCTATCGAGATATTTGATGACAGCAGCCACAGAGGGATATGCCGACATATCGTCGAATTCGGTCTCGAGACCGTCTATATTCAGCTTCTTTGATTGCGCGTAAGCAAAAATAAGCGCGCGGTTGAGCTGTATCTTTTCTTTTTCGTTTATGGATATTTCAACTGTGCTCTCATCGGGAATATCTATCTTGACAGGGAAGAGCAAAAGAGGAGCCTTGACCGTGGTTTTTGCAGATCCCTGATGGATCGTGCCGAATACAAAAGGATAGCCCACGTAAAGCTCGGCGCGGCCTGTCTCCTTTTCGATCTCCTCAACGTCGCGCTTCAGTTGCTTTATCTTTGATATCTCATGCTCGATCGCGCGGTTGCTTTCCTCACGTCTTATGCGATCGTTTTTCAAGGTTGCCTTTGTAAGCTCGTCTCCGATAAGCTCCGAGACGTCGAGCGTTTTCTTGTCAAGCGCAGACTGTATGTCAAGATTTTCGATAAGCTGCTTCTTTTCGCGCGCACCAATAAGTGTAAAGGGGAATCTTTTTGATGCGAAGAGAAAATCAAGAAATTCAGATACCTTTTCTCCGCGCCCCTCAAGGATACGCCCGATATCGTATGCGCCGCGCTTTCCGGCGCTTCTTAAATATAGGCATTTATTATTTCCGCCGATCTCGATCAGGCGCTCTTTATAATAAGTATAGATACCTTTTTTCACCGAACGTCTCCTTTCAAAAATATTCTCATTATATTATACTGTTTTTTTAGCCGAAAGTCAAGTCGAACCGGGTAAAATGCGATCTGATTTTATTCGGCGTTGAGAAAAGAAATCGTCTATGAAATTAATTATAAACAAATACTTGTGCAAAAAATACAAAATTGCAAATTATTTTTTGCCATATTGACGAGTTGATTTTTCCGACCTTTAATGTTATAATGTAAATAGTAATTTTTATTATTTTCAAGGAGACGATTATGAAATCAACAAAGAGATTTTTGGTTTTGCTTCTCGCTTTTGCTCTTGCGGCGTCCTGCTTTGCTGTGTTTGCGCTCGCATCTGAGGCAGAGGAGGAGTATAACTACCTTGATATGCTCGAGTATTATGAGACCGGTCATTATGTCAACGAGCACTTCAATACCGAAGGATTGAGTCAGGAAACGGTGTTTGCGGATAGCAGCAAAGAGTTTGCTCTTCCCGAATCGGGTGTTGCGTTTACTCACAATGCCGAGGCAGGCACAGGCGTATTCGGCGGCGGACTTTCCGCAACCGTTCTTACCGTTACTCCCGAGTCGGTAGGCAATTTCGGACTTAATATGAAGGCGAAGAACATTTCGGGCGGCAGAGGCTCTTCCATAAGACTTCAGCTTGTCAATGATCTTGGTAAATATGATTACATAGACGTTTTTGCTGTGTACAATAATACGCTTGAATATGCAACCGTAAAGGCAGATCCCGATACGGGTAAGCTCGAGGGAGCTGTTGAGACAGTTACCGATACGGCGTTTGCGGACGATACGGATGGCAACGGAGCATTCTTTACAGTTGAATTCTTCTATGATAAGCTTTCCGGCAATAAGGCGAGCTTCACCGTCAACGGAGTTGATTATGCTCTTGATCTCGGAAGCTATTCCTATAAGCAGGTAAGACTCATATTCACCTCTTGCGAGTTTGATTACCTTGAAATGTATAGCGGCTCCTTCCAGAGACGTCTTGTTGATTTCGAAAATGACGTAGCCGAGCATCTCGTAAGACTCTATGACCTTTATTGGTTCGAGGAAGATGAGGATAATATTGCTAAGTATATCGAAGCGGGAGCAAAGGTTCTCGGTCTTTACGGACTTGATCTTACCAAGGTCGATAAGGACGTTCTTCATATCGATACCGATGCTTTCAGCCAGTATACCCCTGATAGATATATGGATGATATCAATACCTTTACCGGTATAGCTCTTAAAGAGTATGGCAACCTCGCGGCAGAAAGATTTGTTACCGATACCGATAAGCTTGCCGGCATCACCGATTACGGCGAAAAGCTTGCTCTTTATACCGAGCTTTATAACTTCGAGAAAATCATTACCACGATAGAGACGGTTTATTCCGAAAAGGTTACACTTAATACCGAGGCTTCCCTTATTGAGGAAAAGAGAGCGCTTCTTGCCGAGGCATATGAGTGGCTTGAGACCGAGAAGGCAAATACCGTTCATTCCTTCGAGACCGTAAAGACCTCTCCCGATCCTTTCTCGGCAACTTATAAAGAGCTTTACGATTTCTATCAGCTTTATAAGGATTATCCCATCTGCGAGACCTATTTCGATGAGACCCATTCTGCATCTGACGTAAAAGCGGCTTACCTTCGCGCAGAGACCCTTAAGAGCGAATTCTTAAGACTTGACTCTATGGCTAAGATCTTTGCTGAGAACGTTCCCGTTGCGGCAGACACCGATCTCACGTTTGGTGAGAGATACGTTGCATTTGAAAAAGCAAAGAACAACGTGTTCACCGACTCTACTTACGATGAATTCCTTACCGATACTACCGTAGCGCTTCTCAACGAGGCATACAACAGTATAAAGGATTACTTTACAGCTCCCGCTGAGACGGCAGATAAGTTCCTCGCTAAGATGAACGAGGCTAAGGCTACCTTGAGCTATTCTGTTATGGAGAGCGCGCTTGATGAGGCAGAGACTTATCTCGATATCGTTGAGCCTACTTATCCCGGCGTTACCGAAGCAAAGGCGCTTTACACGGAGCTTCGCCAGAAGATAAGCGATGCTAAGACCGCTGCTGAGGATTATATCAAGGCAGTTCTTGCTGTTCGCGCTGCTACTACCGTTGCTGACAAGAAGGCGGCTATTGCGATCGCAAAGGAGAAGGGTGTTCTCGGTAATGACGTTTCTCTTGACGTAAGCGTTGTTGAGGGCGAGGAGACCTATACCGTTCTTTCGGCAAACGTTATTCTTTCTGATGAGGAGTCCAAGATAGTTCTCGAAGAGACCAAGAATGCAAACTTCATCAAGGCAGTTGAGGCTATCGAGACCAAGACGACCCTTGCTGAAAAACGAGCTGCAATATTCAAGGCTATTGAGCTTCAGGAGACTGCGGATAAGAAGATCAACGAGGTATCAAATGCTATCGCGGATCTCTCGGCTGCTATCGACGCGTTTAATGCAGAGGTAAATGCGGCAAACAATGAATCCGATGAATGCACCGAGGCTGCGGCTACCGTTGTTGAGAAGACTGTTCTCACCAAGACTGCGGCAGATATCGTTGCGATCATCAAGAAGCTTTTTGATTGATCTAAGATCAAATAATTATCGGGACTGTCACGGTTTTGGGGCAGTCCCGAACTTATAAGAGTTTTCATACGAGGTAAATATGATTCCTGATTTTTCAGAAGTATATAAAAAGCTGACGGAGAGCGATAAAGATAATTCGCCGCTTCCCCCGTCTAGAAAAGAGATAATTTCAATCATAAAAGAGATCCAGCATCTTATGTTTCCCGAGTATTTTTCCTCAGCGTCAGGGCATAGCGGAATAGGAGCGATCAACGAGCTTTATCTTAGGATAAAGCATCAGATAGAGGCTGCATTCCGTTTCTCCTCGTCCGAGGCGGGGGAGTGCGAAAAAATGACCGCACAGATCATAGAGTCTTTGCCAACCATAAAGGAAAAGCTTAATAAGGATATTATAGCTCTATACGAGGGAGACCCTGCGGCTAAGTGCCCTGAGGAGGTAATTCTTTCTTATCCGGGATTTTATGCTATTTCCATTTACCGTATCGCGCACGAATTTTATACAAGAAAAATTCCGCTCCTCGCTCGCCTTATGACCGAGTATGCCCATGAAAAAACAGGTATTGACATTCACGCAGGCGCATCGATCGGAGAGTATTTCTTTATCGACCACGGAACGGGTATAGTAATAGGTGAGACTACAACGATAGGCAATAGGGTGAAGATCTATCAGGGCGTCACTCTCGGAGCTAAGAGCTTTGATCTCGATGCGGAAGGTAATCCTATTAAAGGCGTAAAGAGACATCCCGATATAGGCAATAATGTTATAATCTATGCAAATGCGACAATTCTCGGCGGAGATACCAAAATAGGAGACGGAGCAATAATAGGAGCAAACGTTTGGCTCACTTCATCCGTCCCCGCAGGATCAACAGTCTATTATAATAGGAAGTAAATTATGAAAATTGATAAGAATTTTTTTCCGGGCTGGGTAAGAAAGTCCATAACGTTTACTATTGATGACGGAGACCTTAAGCTCGATAAGATATTTCTTGACACGGTAAAGCCTTACGGAATTCTCGGCACATTTAATATTCCCACCCTCAAGCTTAAAGAGCATTCAGCCGATGAGTACAGAGAGATGTACAGAGGCTATGGCATATCAAATCACTGCAAATATCATCCTCTCGCATTTGAGGACGGCGTAGAATACGATATATCCGATGATAAATTCGATCCTGCCTCAGCAGATACCTCTAAGCTATATAAAGCAGGTGAGCCGGGCGTCTATAAAAAATTCAGAGAGAATAATCAAAGGTGGTCAACTATCGCCGATACGGATGCGTATATCGCCCTTGCAAGTGCGAATCTTCAGGAGCTTTACGAGGTTTTTGGCGAAGCAAACGTTCACGGTTATTGCTGGCCGTATTGCATACAGAAGAACGAAAATGTCGTCCGAGAGGTAAGAGCTATGCACGAATGGGTAAGAGGCTCAGGCTACTCTAAGGACGAAAGCTACGGAATGCCCAAGGAGAGAGCGGATTGGCACTACACGGCAAACTATAAAAATCTTACGGAAGAAGCGAAAAAATACGAAGCATTTGAGGATGACGGAGAGCTTAAGTTTTTCTGCTTCGGCGTTCATTCATTTGATTTTGACCGCAACGGATGCTGGAATATCCTCGAGGATTTTGTGAAGAAGTACGGCAACCGCCCCGAAAATTATTACTATGCCGATATTCATACTATATTTACCTATGAAGATGCTGTAAATGGCATAATCGAAGACGAAGAGGGGATTTATAATCCCTCGGATGTTACGGTATATATAAAAGCAGACGGAAAAAGAGTGACTGTCCCTGCGAAGAGCAAAATACTCTTTAAGAACGTATAAAAAATAGCGAAGCTGCCGATAGCGGTATAATGACCGCGGTAGCTTCGCTATTTTTATTTAGTCCTCTTCATCCTCGAGTTTGCCCGCATCAGGGTATCTTCCCTTGAGCTTAAAGCCGTCGATCTCGGACTTGCACATTGCGTTGAATATTCTGTGCTTGAGTCCTTTGTTGCTTCGTTCAAGCTCTGCGAGAAGATTTTTCATTTTCTCTCTTTCAGTCGCATGGTCCTCAGGGCAGAGGCTGGTAACAACGGGCAGCTCGCGCCTTCTCGCAAAATATTGCACGTCGCGCTCTGTCGCGTAAATAAGCGGGCGTATGAGAGTTATCTGCCTGTTGGAAAGGTATGTAACGGGTGAAAAGCAACCAAGTCTGCCTTCAAAGAAAAGATTTAGCATAAAGGTCTCTGTGGCATCGTCAAAGTGGTGACCGAGAGCAACCTTGTTGCAGCCCATCTCGCATGCCGCCGCATGAAGCGAGCCGCGGCGCATCTTGGCGCAAAGAGAGCAAGGATTTGGCTCTTTTCTGACGTCAAAAATGATTTTTGCAATATCCGTTTTGACTACTCGGTATTCAACGTTAAGGCCTTTGCAAAATTCTTCGATACGGGAATAATCCGACCCTTCAAACCCCATGTCAACGGTGATCGCCTTGACCTCGTATTTTTTAGGATAAAACCTGCGCATCTCTGCAAGAGCATTGAGAAGCGCGAGCGAATCCTTTCCGCCTGATATACCAACTCCAATGACGTCGCCCTCTTCTATCATTCCGTAATCGTCAACGGCGCGTCTGACGAAGCTGAGTAACCTTTTTAGCTCATTCATGTATCATTAACTCCGAAAAAAACATATAGTGGTAATATAAAATGTTGCCGCTTGAGGCAGAATGGAGACCGTTATGGCATTCAAAATATACGTCGACCAAGGGCATAATCCTCGCTCTTTTAATACAGGAGCAGAGGGCGGAGGATATTTCGAGCAGGATATAACGTACAGAATAGGTATTATCCTTGCCGATTATCTGAGATCCGATCCGAACTTTGAGGTCAGGCTTTCCCGCCCAACTCCCGAAACGATACTCGGAACGAGTAATTCGAGCAGTCTGTCCGAAAGGGTAAGAGACGCCAATAGCTGGGGCGCAGACCTTTTTGTGTCTCTTCATACAAATGCTTCGGTTACCGCTTCTGCAAACGGATCGGAATGCCTTGTGTATAGCTACTCGGCGACCGATGCAGTCTTAGCCGCGGAAAATATCCTCGATCAGCTGACCTTGATTACAGGACTCAGAGACAGAGGAATAATAGAGCGACCGGGACTGTACGTGCTGAGAAGAACGGCAATGCCCGCGGTGGTGGTAGAAATGGGCTTTATAACCAATGCGAGCGACCGTGAGCTTATGGTGAACTCTCCTAATCTTTTTGCTCTCGGCGTATATCGCGGAATAGTCAACTATTACGGTCTTTAAGTAAGCTTGACAGAGGTGACCTCTGTGACGTAGTCCTCTGCGGCAGAGGGTGAGAGAGCGGGGAAAAATTTTGTCGCGCCGCACTCAGGGCAAAATACCTGAATGCCGCCCGGCGCATACCTGAGATCGTAGGATCCGCTATGGCAGGGGCAGTCAACCTTTCCTTCCGCTTCGAGATCCTTTATCATAAATCTGATTATATCGTACGCCATAGGGTCAACGAGAGCGTCCTCTTCGTCAACGTCGATAGGCTGTATATCAGAAAGCTCCTCGCCGCCCATATTTGATATGATCTGCCTTAAGGATCTTTCGTTTTCTTCCAAAAGACCGTCTATCTTTTCCTTATCGCCGATAAAAGCGATATCAACGTTTGCGTACGGGCAGTTAAAGGAGAATACGTCTCTATCGAAGAAGATCGAAGGAGATATAACGAATGAATGAGTATCCTTGCAAAGCACGCAAGGAACTGTAAGCTTCAGTTTATTATCAGCGGTTTTTGAAATATCGAGCGAAGCTTCGCCGCAGCTGCACTTCAATCTTAGCATCTCATATCCGAGAGCAAATTCTCCAACAAGTCCGAAAATTGCAGATCCGCATTCAGGGCATCTATACGCAATATGCGTAGCTTTCTTTACATTTGACATAGTTTTCTCCAATTCAGTCTTAATCCTTCATAATAGAGCGAGAGATTTTTTCAGCTGCTTCTT
The DNA here is from genome assembly GCA_017462605.1 of Clostridia bacterium. Classification (GTDB taxonomy): domain Bacteria; phylum Bacillota; class Clostridia; order Oscillospirales; family CAG-272; genus UBA1740. The sequence goes on from JAFTQV010000071.1 coordinate 38,185, forward strand.
TTGATGCCAAAAGAGCAACAAGCTCGCAAGCGAAGGGAAGAGCAACCCCCATTCCGCGAGCCGTGGTTATGTTCCCATCGGTCACAACACCGTCAAAGATCACCTCAGCTCCCGTAAGCTCGTCTTCAAAGCCGGGATAGCAAACTGCCTTTTTTCCTCGAAGCAGACCTCTTCTGCCAAGCACGAGTGGCGCGGCGCATATGGCGGCAATTCTGCCGCCCTTTTCAGTTACCGCATTTATTATCCTGTCCGTAAATTCAGCGCTGTCAAGATTGGTCGCTCCGGGCATTCCGCCGGGGAGTATAACGGCATCGTAGTCGTTCGGCTCGGCCTCACTGTCGCATATGTCGGCTATTACCGTAATACCGTGCGCTCCCGAGATGTCTTTTTTACCTATTCCGACCGTATCTACCGAAAGGCCTGCGCGTCTTAGCATATCAAGAGGAGTGAGCGCCTCTATCTCCTCAAATCCGTCTGCAAGTAATAATGCAATTTTCATAAAATTTTCCCTTTACTTAATCATCATCGGTAAGCCGCGCGAGTTTCTCGTGCCATTCGTCCATATCGATAAGAACCTCTCTCGGCTTAGAACCGTTCTTTTCTCCGACTATTCCGAGATCTTCCATAACGTCGATATAGCGAGCTGCTTTGCCGAATCCTATACTGAATTTTCTTTGAAGGAATGAAGTTGCGATACTGCCGTTCTTAATAGCAAGCTCAACGGCGGCGCGGAACTTTCTGTCATAAAGATATCCCGAGGAAGAGCTTTCAGAATCGTCATCAAAGCCCTCGTCGTCATTCTTGCTCTTATCGCACTTCTGCGCTGCCTTCTTCATATCCTCGAGCGCCTGCTCGTCGTACGTCTCGCCGTCTACCTGCGCTCTGATGAAATCAACGATCTTTTCGGTCTCTCCTTCGGAGACGAAAGCGCCCTGAACTCTCTTGGGGTTGGGCTTTCCGCCGGGGGCAACGAGCATATCGCCCTTACCGATAAGCTTTTCCGCTCCGGTCTGCTCGAGTATCGTTCTTGAGTCAACGCCCGAGGAAACCTTGCAGGCTATTCTTGATGGGATATTTGCTTTAATGACACCGGTAATAACGTTTACCGAAGGTCTCTGAGTACCGATCACGAGGTGTATTCCCGCGGCTCTCGCCTTCTGAGCGATAAGCATAATAAGGTTCTCAACAGGATCTCTGACCTGAAGCATAAGATCGTTAAGCTCGTCTATAAATATAACTATTTTGGGGAGCGGAGCGCCAAGCTCGGGATAATCCTTCACCTTTGTATTATACGAATCGATCGTCTTGACGGAAAGCTCCTTAATAACGTTGTATCGTCTGTTCATCTCGTCAACCGCCCAGAGAAGTGCGCCTGCCGCCTGCTTGGGATCCGTAACGACGGGGACAAGCAGATGAGGAATGCCGTTATAGGGCGCAAACTCAACCATCTTCGGGTCGATCATTATGAATTTGACTTCATCGGGCTTTGCCTTGTAGAGCATACTCGTTATAAGTGAGTTGATACAAACAGACTTACCCATACCGGTAGCTCCGGCTATAAGAAGGTGAGGCATATTGGAAATATCGTCAAAGATAAGCGCGCCTTCAACGCTCTTACCGATACATACGGTAGTCTTTGATTCCGCATTGACGAACTCATCCGACTCAAGAAGCTCTCTTAAGGAAACGAGAGAAGGCACCTTGTTGGGCACCTCAACGCCGACTGCGCTCTTTCCGGGTATAGGAGCTTCAATACGGATAGACTCCGCTTCCATCGCAAGAGCAAGGTCGTCCGAAAGCTTTTCGATCTGATTTACTCGTACGCCCTTGGCGGGGACTATTGAATATCTTGTGATTCTCGGGCCTCTTTCTATACCTCTGACAGTCGCCCTTATACCGAAGGATTCAAGAGTGTTGATAAGTCTTTCGGAGCCGAAATTAAGCTCATCCTGGACCTTGGTAAGATCCTCTGACTTTCCGGGCTTAAGAAGATCGAGCGGCGGGAATTTATACTTTGAATAGTCCTGAGGCTTCTTTTTTGCGGGAGTCTTTTCCTTTTGCACCTTTACACCCGAAGAGGTATCGAAGGGCGGCTCATCATCGTCTTCGTCAAACGGGGGCTCATCCTCACCGTCGTCGGAGAATGGAATATCGCTATCGTCATCCTCATTGTCAGGCTCAGCCGCAACGGATGGTTTAGGTTCTTCGTTTCCGCTATCCGCATCAAAGCAATTGAAGTACTTGCGGTATTCGTCCAGCTTAGGGTTTCTTTCCTCAAGAGGTATTTCCTCTTTGTGAATAACAGGTTCTTCGCCGCCCGAAAGATCATCTTCGCCGTCATCCTCATCGTCCTCATCAAATGGATCGTAATCGGGAGGCTCCGGCTTGAAATCATCTCTTATCGGAATATCGGTCTCGAAATCCAAAAGATTACTTTTGTCCTTTTCTATCGTGGAATTACCATGAACATCATCGCTTATGTCAAGCGTAAGCTCAGGCGTAAGAATATTTCTCGTCACACGCAGTGTGTCCGATCCGCTGTCAGCCGCGGCGTATGAGGTTGCTCTGGGCTCATCTATCGGAGCGGAATTATCCGCGTCTATGGCGTCTTCGGAAGGATCGGGAGTACCGTATGATGCTCTATCGGGTTCTTTTGTATAAGTGATAGGCTCATTGACGCCGGGAGTTGGCTCGGTGTCGAGAATCCTCGGCTCATCGCTTGCATGGGGAGCGCCGAAAATATATTCAACGGGACCGGTCGTAGCGGTATAAGACGTATTTTGGGGTGCTTTTTCCTTTGGCTCGGCGGAGATCTTCGGCGTCTCGGGCTCGGAATTGCCTTCCGCAGTATCTCTGACGTACATATATCTTGATGCCGTAGCCGCTCGCTTTGCGTCCTCTTGACGCCTTGCTTCCTCGGAAAGTCTCGCTTCTTCTTTCAGGCGAGCCTCTTCGGCAAGCCTTGCTTCTTCTCTCAGGCGAGCTTCTTCCGCAAGTCTCGCTTCCTCTCTCAGTCGAGCCTCTTCTGCGACCCTTGCTTCTTCTCTGATTCGAGCCTCTTCGGCAAGTCTTGCATCCTCAGCGCGCTTTGCGTCTCTTCGCCTGAGTGCTGCCTGCCTTGCTTCCTCAAATTGCTGAAGCCTTCTCTGGCGTTCAAGCTGCTCGGGAGTAAGATCGGAGATATATTCGGAATATCCCCCCTTATCTGTTGCATCCGCAAATGACGAAGCCTTGCCTTTTTGCTTTTCGTTCATCGCGAGATCATACGGATCAAAATCCTTGGTGAATATGGCATCCGCGGAATCGTCAAGACCGAAGTCTTTAAGAGTCTCATGCTTAGACGTGTCCTTCGGTTCATCAAAGCTTCTTGGGGTATCTGCCGTTTTATCCGCAAAATCGGTATCGGCAGAATTGAAGGGAGTGCCACCTGTGGGCGGAGCTGCCGTATCCTTTGCCGCGCCGTCCTCTTCGTCGCGTATAACGGTAGTGCGAAGCGTAGCCGCGCCGCCGCTTATACTGAGTTTTGTTTCCTTTATTCCAAGCTCGGGTATGACAAGCTCGCTGACGCCGTTGTCGGCAGAGAAGAAGGTGTCGTGATAAAGATCGCGGTTCTTCTTATCATCCTCTGCTATATCGCGCTTGCGCTTGTCCTCACTGTCCTTTCTTTTCTTTTCGGCAGCTCTTTCCTCAAGCTCAGCTCCGAAGCTTGCAAGCTTTCCGAGCTTTTCAAGGAAGAAACGCCTTACCTTGGAATTCTTATCCGAAACGAAATAAATAACGGTTACCGCAATAACGACTGCGATAAGGATGAAAAGACCGGGCTTACCAATAAGATACGTCACGCCGCAAGAGATAGCGCTGCCGACGAATCCTCCGCCGATACGCTTGGTACCGTTTTCATAAAATCCTTTAGCATCGAAAACAAATTCAGACGTTATATTGGGAATAATATAAGCGATCTCGGAAAGAGTAATGAGTATCAGAAGAGAAAAGAATATCTTCGGTATAAGTCTTCCTCTTTTTATATCGTCGCCGAAGGTCAGCGCGTGTATTACTACGAGAACTGGAATTGCGTACGCCATATAGGAAAATAGACCTAACAGAGCGTTTGAAATAAAACTGCCGAATTTACCCGTGTCTCCCGTTATAAAGCAAAGAGTAATAAAAGCGGCTATACCGAAAAGCACAACGGGTACGCTGCGGTAAAGTCCCGTTCTATCCTTCTGAGGCTTGGGCTTTTTTACCTCTGCCTCGCCCGCATCTGCGCTGATCTGCGTAGGCTCTTTTTCCGGTGCTGATTTTGATTTTTTATGCTTATCTTTCTTTTTTAAAGCCAATTTAAAGATCCTCCGTTGTTGATGTCTTGTCTGGAGCTATAATTATCCACTATTTATCATAACAAATTTTTCTAAAAAATACAAGTCCTTGTATTAAAAAATTAAAAATATAATTAAATTTTTATAATATGCTTTTTTATACTTGAAATAATTGCTAAAATGTGTTATACTGACTTTAATTAAAAAGAATAAGGAGAAAAACCATGATCGATTATCCTCTCTTGAAAGCTAATGACAAGGAGCTTTACGATGCCGTTATGCTCGAGGCTACCCGCCAGAAGAATAAGATAGAGCTTATCGCTTCCGAAAATTTTGTCACGGAAACAGTTATGGAGGCGAGCCGTACTATTCTCACTAATAAGTACGCCGAGGGCTATCCCGGGCGCAGATACTACGGCGGCTGTGAATACGTCGATATGGTAGAAACCATAGCTATTGAAAGAGCCAAAAAGCTCTTTGGAGCAGGGTATGCCAACGTGCAGCCTCATTCGGGCGCGCAGGCTAATATGGCTGTTTTTTATGCTCTCCTTACGCCCGGAGATACCGTCCTTTCGATGAATCTTGCGCACGGCGGTCATCTTTCTCACGGATCTCCCGTGAATATGTCGGGTAAATATTGGAATATCGTCCCTTACGGAGTAAGTGAGGGAAGTGAAACGATAGATTACGACGAGGTGCGCCGTCTTGCGCTTGAATGCCGCCCGAAGCTTATTCTGGCGGGCGCATCTGCTTATTCGAGAGTTATAGATTTTGAGAAATTCTCGGCAATAGCAAAAGAGGTCGGAGCTTATCTTATGGTAGACATGGCTCACATTGCAGGCCTTGTTGCCGCAGGGCTTCATCCGTCACCTGTTCCTTTTGCGGACGTTACTACGACTACAACTCATAAGACTCTCCGCGGTCCGAGAGGCGGTCTTATTCTTACCAATGATGAAGAGCTTGCAAAAAGAATAAATAAAGCGATATTCCCCGGCACTCAGGGCGGTCCCTTGATGCATACGATCGCGGCTAAGGCGGTCTGCTTCGGCGAGGCTCTCAAGCCCGAATTCAAGACTTATGCAGCGAGAATAATAGAGAATACGGCTGCTTTGGCTGAAGGCCTTGTTAAAAACGGATTTCGTCTCGTCTCGGGCGGAACTGATAATCACCTTCTTTTGGTCGATCTTTCCGAAATGCCCGTATCAACCGGTAAGGAAGCCGAGCATCTTCTTGACGAGGTGGGTATCACCTGCAATAAGAATGCTATCCCTTACGATAAAACGACACCGTTTATCACAAGCGGAATACGCCTCGGCTCTGCCGCTGTTACCACTCGCGGATTTAAGAAGGACGATATGTACGAGGTCGCCGAGCTTATAGCTCTCACTCTTAAAGATTTCGAGAAGAATGCCGAAGAGGTTCGCGTAAGAGTTGCGGCTCTTTGCAAGAAATATCCGCTTTACGAATAAAAATCATATAGACAACGAAAGGCATAAAAATGCGTCTTTACAATTCATTATCAAGAGAAAAAGAAGAATTCATACCGAGATTTGAGGGCAAGGTATCGATGTATACCTGCGGACCCACGGTCTATCATTTTGCGCACATAGGTAATTTGCGCTCATATATTATGGAAGACGTGCTCGAGAAGTATCTCAGATACGTTGGATATGACGTCACGCGCGTAATGAACATAACTGACGTCGGTCATCTGACAAGCGATGCGGACACGGGCGAGGATAAGATGCTCAAGGGCGCGAAGCGCGAGCATAAGACGGTTATGGAGATAGCTAAGTTCTATACCGATGCTTTCTTTGCCGACTGCAAGAAGCTTAATATTAAAACACCCGACGTTGTTGAGCCTGCTACCGGCTGCGTTCCCGAATTTATTGATATGATAAAAACTCTTCTTGATAAGGGTTATGCCTATGAAGCGGGCGGCAACATATATTTTGACACATCAAAGCTCGATAAGTATTACGTTTTCAACGATTTTACAGAAGAAGACCTTGACGTTGGAGTAAGAGAAACCGTTGAGGCGGACGCCAATAAGAAGAATAAGGCGGATTTCGTCCTTTGGTTCACCAAATCCAAGTTTGACGACCAGGAGCTTAAATGGGATTCTCCCTTTGGACTCGGATATCCCGGATGGCACATTGAATGCTCCTGCATTGCAAGAAAGCATCTCGGCGAATATCTTGACCTTCATTGCGGCGGTATAGACAATGCATTTCCTCATCATACAAACGAGATCGCGCAGAGCGAATCTACCTTCGGTCACGAATGGTGCAAGTATTGGTTCCACGTTCATCATCTTAACACTCTCGGCGGAAAGATGAGTAAATCCAAGGGCGAATTTCTGACGGTCTCTCTCCTCGAAGAAAAGGGCTTTGATCCTATGGTATACCGTATGTTCTGCCTTGGCTCGCATTACAGAAAGAATCTTGTTTTCTCTTGGGAAAACCTCGAAAATGCAAAAACCGCGTATGAGAAGCTCGTAGCTAAGATATCGTCGCTTAAGGAAGATCCCGAAGGCGCGATCGACTCTGAAGCTTTTGCGCAAGGTCGCGAAAAGTTCAAGTCCGCGCTTGACAACGATCTTAATACCTCTCTTGCCGTAACCGCGATTTACGACGTGCTTAAGCTTAAGACCAACGATAATACAAAGCTTGCTCTTATCGAGGATTTCGATAAGGTCCTCGGACTCGATCTTATAGCGCACGCGAAGGATTACGCCGTTCAGAATGATACTGAGCCCGCATCGGAAGCGTCCGATGAGTTTATCGCGTACATCAACGAAAAGATCCAGGAGCGCGCAGCGGCTAAGCGCGAGCGCAATTTTGCCCTTGCAGATGCAATACGTAATGAGCTTCTCGAAAAGGGTGTCACTCTCGTTGATAAGAGAGAGGGAACAGAGTTTATAATCAACTAAGACGTATTCACCTCGGTCTTAAGGCTTTCCTTTGCCAATGGACCGAGGTTTTACCGAAAGAAAGGAGCCGTTTCAGTGCCGTTTGATAAAAATGCCGCAGACGTTTTGTTTATGCGCGGCGAATACGAAAAAGCGAGAGAAATGTTTCTTATGGGCGCCGAAGAAGGCTCAGAGATAGCGGCATACAATTATGCTTATTGCCTGCTTGGCGGATACGGCGGTGAGCGCGATCCCGCTCTTGCAAAAAGCTTTTTTACGTTCGCGAGAGATATGGAAGGCGGAGAAAGCTGCTATAATCTTGCGGTAATGTATCTTGACGGAGTGGGAGTTGAGAGGGATCTTCGGCAAGCTCTCGCTTATATGACAGACGCCGCCGAGCTTGGCTCGGTTGAAGCTATGCTTTATCTCGGTATGTGTTACACTCTCGGATATATGCTGTACCCGGATATAACAGGTATATGTATGATACCTTATCACAAGCCCGAGATGCGCCTCGATGGTGTTCTTATGCTTGAAGGCGATATGGGGGATATAGCAAAGGATGAGGAAGAGCGATCAACCGTAGTACGCCAGGATCAGAGAAGGGCGTTTGAATACTTTGCCGAGGCGGCAACGGCCGATCCAACGTACGTTGAGGACCTTGTCGCAAAGGGCAGATTTCTTTTCGCGAGGTGCTTTATTGACGGTCTCGGGACTGATATCAACCGAAATGTCGGTATGCAGCTTATGCTGAGCGCAGGTAAGCTTGGTTCGGTTGAGGCGGTCGCTTTCCTTGCGGAGAATGGTGTTGATACAAGGCAACTTGCGGAATTCAACGTTAAACCAAATGATTGATATAATCAATATTTGACTATAATTAGTTACATAATTAAGGAAATATCCCAAAATACGGAGGATAATAATGAAGTTGATTAAAAGCATTTTTGCGATTGTCACGTTGGCATGTATATTACTATTTGCTTCGTGCGCAAATAATCAGACGGATGATACTCATGGGGGAAACAACGAGTCGGCTCACGATCATACTCTGGTCGAATATTCGGCAAGAGATCCCGAGTGCGCAAGCAACGGATACCTTCATCATTTCAAATGCGATGAATGCGGTAAGGCTTTCTCGGATAGCGAGGCGAAGAATGATATCTCGGGCAGAGAGATCATATATGCTGAGGGTCATAAGGTAGTAGATAATAAATGCGAGGTTTGCGGACTAAAGGCAGAATCCAACCTTTATTACAGAGGCTACAAGAACTCCGCAGGCGAATTTCTTTATTCTGTCGTTTCGGGAATCGGAAAATGCACAGCCTCGGATATAATCCTTCCGACGTACGTTTCCTCGGGCGGAGAAAAGATTCCGTTTGAGCGCATAGATGCAGGTGCTTTCAAGGACGTAAAGGGTGTCAGAAGCATATATATACCAAGCACAGTAAAGGCGATCAATCAGAATGCATTCCGTGGCTGCGCGGATCTTGAAGCTGTATTTTTTGAAGACGCATCTCTTTGTGAAGCTTTCTCCTCTTCGGTTTTCCAGGATTGCAAGAAGCTTGAGATTGTAAGCTTTGGAAATAATTCTAATCTGAAGCACCTTGGTAATAGCGTATTCAAGGGCTGCGTGAGGCTTTCTTTTGTTGATTTCGGTATGCAGTCGAAGCTTGAAGGAATATCCGAATATTGCTTTGATTCCTGCCACACCTTAGGTAGCGTAAGCATTCCCGTCGGTGTAAAAACCGTTTCTTCCAAGGCATTCTCGGATTGCTTCAGAATAAGAACTCTTTATTTTTCCGATGCCCTGACAGAGATTGGAGACCTTGCCTTTGAAGGTTGCGAAGCGCTTGAAGCGATCAATCTCGGGCACGGCGTTATCAAGATCGGTAATTATGCTTTTTCGGGTTGCGCGTCTCTTTCATCTGTAACGATTCCCGCGGCGACGAAAAATATCGGAAGCTATGCTTTTGAAAAGTGTAGTGACCTCACAATTACGCTTGCAAAGGGCGTAAGCACTCAGAATTTCAATCCTTATTGGAACTATTATAATAACCCGGTTGTAAATAAAGAATAAATAAAAATCGAGGCTGCCTCACAGTTCGCTTTTGCGGTGAGGCAGCCTCTTCTTTTAAAATATAAATTAAATCTTAGCAAACTGGCTGTTGTAAAGCTCGGAGTAAAAACCGCCGCGCTTAAGAAGCTCGGAATGATTGCCTTGCTCGATTATCTTTCCGTCCTTCATAACGAGGATCACGTCTGCATTTTTTATGGTGGAAAGCCTATGCGCAACGATGAAGCTCGTTCTGCCTTTCATCATTGTCCGGAAGGCTTCCTGAATTTTTATCTCTGTGCGAGTATCGATCGAAGAGGTAGCTTCGTCAAGAATAAGCATGGGCGGCAGAGAGAGCATTATTCTTGCTATGCAGATAAGCTGCTTCTGACCGAGCGAAAGCGATCCGCCCCCCTCGCCGATGACGGTATCATAGCCGTCTTTAAGTCTTTTGATAAATCCGTGAGCGTGAGATGCCTTCGCTGCCGCGATTATCTCTTCATCCGTAGCATTTGGCTTGCCCATTGCAATATTTTCCCTGACAGTTCCTGCCGAAAGCCAGGTCTCCTGAAGGACCATACCGTAATTCTTTCTTAAGGAACGGCGAGTCATAGACCTGATATCGCATCCGTCAACCGAAATGCTTCCCTTATCAACGTCGTAAAATCTCATAAGAAGATTTATGACTGTGGTCTTTCCGCAACCGGTAGGACCAACGATAGCTATCCTCTGACCGTCGCGGACGTTAAGACTCAGATCCTCGATAAGCTTTTTGTCCTTGGTATACGAGAAGCTGACGTCGGAAAGAGTAACCTCTCCCTTCGCTTCACCGATATCCAAGGCGCTCTCGGAATCCGCTATCTCGGGCTCCTTGTCTATAAGCTCAAACATCCTTGATGCCGCCGCAAGCGCATTCTGGAATTCGGTAAGCACGCCCGATATCTCGTTAAAGGGCTTGGTATATTGGTTTGTATAAGATAGTAAGCAGGTAAGTGTTCCAACAGTGAAGGGAGTAGCGGCTCCCGCCGTTGCCACGGCGGTAAATGCTCCCGCCAGCGCGACCGCCGCATATACAACGTTGTTGACGAAGCGCGTCGTGGGATTGACAAGAGAAGAGAAGAATATAGCCTTGAGCGATGAGCTTTTCAGTCTATCATTGATCTCATCGTATTTTTTTTGTGATTCGTCCTCGTGAGAGAAGGCTATTATCACCTTTTGCTCGGATAGACTTTCATTTATATGAGCGGTAGCCTCGCCGTTTGTCTTCTGCCTCTCTGCAAACATACTGTGAGTTCGTGTTCCGATAAATTTCGCGATAAAGAGTGAAAGAGGAGTAAGTATCACAACGACAAGCGCGATCTTCCAGTCTATAATAAGCATGAAAACAAGTGTGCCGATAATAGTGAGAACGCCTGTAAAGAGCTGAGTAAATCCAAGGAGCAGACCGTCTGCGAAAATATCCACATCGCTTATTATACGGGATACTATATCGCCCTTGGCGTTTGTGTCAATATAAGAAATAGGAACTCTTTCAAGCTTTTGGAATGCCGCGTTTCTCATATCTCTGACAACGTTATAGGTGATCTTATTATTGATCGCGCTCATCAGCCACTGCAAAACAGAGGTGAGAAGAACAACCGCGCCCGCAGTAATAAGGAGCTTAACGATCTTTCCGATATCAACGTTATCCTTGCCGATTATCAGATCGATAGAATCGCCGATGAGGATAGGAACGATGAGCGTGAGCGCAACAATACCTATCGCAAAGAATGCGGAGATCGCCATGAGAAGCTTATATCTTCCGATGAATTTTAATGCGCGTCCGAGTGATGAATTCTTTTTCATATCATACCACCTCCCCAAACTGCGTATCATATATCTCTTTATAGAGAGGGCAGGCGGCAAGAAGCTCGCCGTGAGTTCCGATACCGATTGCTTTTCCGTCATCAAGCACTATGATCTTGTCTGCGTGCATAACAGAGGAAGCTCTTTGTGATACGATGAAAACAAGAGACTCCTTAGTGCTTTCGGCAATGGCGGAGCGCAGAGCCGCATCCGTGGCGTAGTCGAGCGCAGATGCCGAATCGTCAAGAATAAGGATATCGGGATTGCGAACAAGAGCTCTTGCTATGGTAAGTCTTTGCCTTTGACCGCCAGAAAGGTTTCTTCCGCCTTCCTCAATGTGAGCATCAAGTCCGCCCTTATCCATAACGACCTTGTCTGCCTGAGCAATAGCAAGCGCTCGGTTGATCTCCTCGTCGGTAGCATCTGCCTTGCCCCAGAGCATATTTTCTCTGATGGAGCCTTCAAAAAGCGCAGCCTTCTGAGGAACGACACCTATTCTTGATCGAATAGACTCCTTGTCAAAAGAGGAAATAGGCTTGCCGTCTACCGTTATCTCGCCTTTTGTGGCATCGTAAAACCTCGGAATAAGATTGATAAGAGAGGTCTTACCCGAGCCCGTACCGCCGATAACACCGATGGTCTCACCTCGCTTGGCTTCAAAGGAAATATCCGAAAGAGAGGTTTCAGCAGCATTTTTATAGCAAAGAGAAACGTCATTAAACGATATACCGTCTTTGAGTCCCGTGAATTTTTCATCGCCGTATTTCATACTGCTTTCGGTTTCGAATACTGCGGATATTCTATTTGCTGCCGCCGCCGATTTTGTGATGGTTATTATCAGATTTGCGAGCTTTATAAGCTCAACGAGGATCTGCGACATATAGTTATAAAGAGCAACGACCTCTCCCTGAGTAAGCTCACCAAGCTCAACTCGGATCGCTCCCGAATAAATAAGAGCTATAATGGCAAGGTTTATTATGATATAAGTAAGAGGATTCATAAGAGAAGAGATCTTGCCGACAAATTTCTGCATTGCCGTAAGCGCATCGTTTCTTTCTCTGAATTCGCTTATCTCCTCATCTTCCTTGCAGAATGCTCGGATAACTCTCGCTCCGTCAAGGTTTTCGCGGGTCTTGCTGAGAATAGAATCCACTCCCCTCGAGACCTTTTTATAAAGAGGCATGGTTATAAGCATTATGCCGAAAACAACGATAGAAAGCACAGGAATGACGACAGCGAATGTAATAGCAGACTGCACGTCAACGGTAAATGCCATGATCATAGCTCCGAAAACAACGAAAGGAGATCTAAGAAGAAGTCTTAGAGTAAGGTTAATTCCGGTTTGCACCTGATTGGAATCGGCGGTTATCCGCGTTATAAGAGTAGAGGATCCGATAGTATCAAGCTCGGTATATGAAAGAGTGCCTATATGCGAGAATAGGGAAGAGCGCATCGCGGCAGAGAATCCGCACGATGCCTTTGCCGCAAAATACTGAGCCGTAACAGAGAATGCAAGACCGATAGCTCCGAGAGCGACTAATATCAGGCATGATCTCACTATATATCCGTGATCGGAGCTGCCTATGCCTTTATCGATCAAGGCGGCAATGACGAGAGGGACTATAAGCTCAAGTGCCGCCTCAAGCAGCTTGAAAAGAGGGCCGAGAACGCTCTCCTTTTTATATCCTTTAATAAATTTCAAAAGCTTTTTCATCAGTTAAACTGCATCCTGTAAGTAAATATTTTTTCTTCTCCCGAATTTAGTCTTATCATATCGGCTTTCGTCTCGAAGCATTCGTCCGATACTCCGTCTTTCGGGACGCCGCTCCATGGCTCGATGCAAATATAATCGGCATCTTTATGATCCGCCCGCCAAAGGCAAAGATATTCAAATTCTTCGCCGAAAGACATAGAAACAGACCTTTCCCATCTATCCGAAAAAAGGCGTACGCTTTTTCCGAAGTCCGAAAAAATTACCGTATCAAGCTCCTTAATCATTTCAGCATCTAAAGGAAGAATACCGCCTTTAGCATAAAAAGACTCGCATGAGCCGACAAAGGGGCCGCCGCAAAGCTTATGAAGTGTAAGCGTATCATTGCCAAGATCGATCGAGTGATCGTTGAATTTCAGTCCCGCTTCAAGTGGCAGCGCAAACCCCGGATGACCGCCGTACATAAATGGCAGAACGTCAGAGCCTGTATTTTTTATTACCGCAGAAACGGTAAGCGCATTTCCTTCGGCGGTATATTTTAAGGTTATGGAAAAGCGGAAAGGATATACCTCAAGCGTGCTTTGGCTTTCGGTAAGGGTGAAGATAAGAGTGGTCTCGTCGCGGAAGATAAGCTCGGGGGAAGAGCTATGAAAAAAACCATGGCATCCAAGCGCGTATTCCTTGCCTTGATAAGTGTATTTTCCGCTTTCGACTCTTCCGCAAATAGGAAAAAGCAGGGGAGAATGAGAGCTCCAGATAGACTCATCGCCCTTCCAGATATATTCGAAGCCTTCTTTATCCTTTGCCGAAATAAGCTCAGCTCCTATTTCCGTGAAGCGGTAGGTCATCATACCGTTTTTTAATTCGTATAGCAATCCCTCACCCCCGTTTTCGAATGAAAGTATATCATAACTTAAGCTTAAAGTCAACTATACAAATATATTTAAAATGAATATATTGATCAAATCCTTTATATCTATTGACAAAAATATCCTTTTGTGGTAATATTAAGCCGTAACAAAATTATATGGAGGACATATTTATGCAGAGAATTTCCATAACTCTTAAAAGCATTGCAGACATCAGAAAGTTTGTAAACGAGGTAACTCTTCTTGATTATGAGGTAGACCTTGAGCAGGGAAGATACATAGTAGACGCAAAGTCGATAATGGGAATCTTCGCTCTCGATACTCTTTCTCCTATCACTCTTGTTGCGCATAGCGACAATACTGAGAAGTTTTTTGAGGAAATAGACGAGTTTATCGTTAAATAATTTTCATAAAGCAACAAAGAGAGCAGTTCGCGGTGAACTGCTCTCTTTGTTGTTTATTGTAAACAAATATTGTAATTTAAGGATTATTTAAAGCTTTATCGCTCGCTACCGTCGATTTGGCGTTCTTCTTTTCTTTGTCTCTCATACGGTAATCGCGCGAGCGCTTTTTTTCAATATAAGTCTTGTATATCGCAAGACCTGCAACCGATACAACGATAAGCACGGAAACTATGTGTATCCATATCTCGGTGGAGTCGGTTATCTTTAAGTTTTCCCAAAGGGTATTGACTCTCGTCTGAATATCGGGCGTGAAGTTTTTATAGCAGGTAGTACCGTAGACCTCGTTGTACGCCTTATTTACGTCATCCGGCATAGTATCGTAAAGGAGATCTATGGCAAACTCGCCCATATAATCGATGTAGTCCTCGTTTTCGGAAACGAGCTTATTGGGAGATGCATATCCTATATACATAGCATTCTCGACCGCAGCTGCCTCGGAGAGCATAAAGTTTATATACTCCTTAGCTGCCTCGGGATTTTTTGAGCTTTTCGGAATGCACATAGCATCGATAAAGTAGTTAACTCCCTCTTTGGGATAGTAGAAGCCAAGATCGGGAGCGCCCTCTGTCTCTGCCATCGTGATATAGTCTCCGACAAAATATGGAGCTATCGCCGCCGAGCCTGAAGTCATTTTATCGAAGATCTCATCGTTGACGTATCCCTGAAGCAATGGCTTTTGGTCAACAAGGAGTGAAAGAGCTTCGTCCCATACCTCGGGATCGGTTGAGTTGACGTCAAGACCCTTCCAGTACATTGCGGTTGCAAATGCATCTCTCGGGTTGTTGAACTGCAGTATCTTACCTGCGTATTTCTCATTCCAGAGAATTCCCCAGGATAGCTCCTCGAGATCAGTCTCATCAACCATCTCTTTGTTATAAATGATACCCATCATACCGTAAGTGTACGGAACGGAATAGACGTTATCCTTGTCGTAATAGGTATTCTTGAAGGCGTCGTCGATATTCACGTAATTCGGTATATCCGCTTCAACGTCGAAGGAGAGAAGAAGATCCTCTTCTATAAGCTTTTCAATCATATAGTCGGAAGGGATCACGATATCGTAGGATACCGCGCTGTTGTTGAGCTTCGAGAAAAGGTCCTCGTTGGTAGCATAAGTCGAATAGTTGATAACTATCCGCTTGCCGTATTTTTCGTAGTAATATTCCTCAAACATCGCATTGACGTTGCCGTACTCGCTGTCCGAGCCGTCTGCCATATATTCACCCCAGTTATATACGTTGAGGGTGACGGTATCGCTATTCGATGCAACGATACCCGAGCCTGCAAAGGAGGCGAAGATGATAGCAACGACCGCAATAACAGCAACTGCCGCAGTTGCAATGGCGGCAATGCGCTTTTTCTTTCTGCCCGCGTCCTTCTTATCGCTTTTGAGGTTGGATATAAGAAGAAGTATAAATATCGTTACCACGATTATCGTGGAAAGCGCGTACATATCGGGCTTTACCTTCTTCTTGGTCATTGAGTATATGAGAAGAGGAAGTGTCTGAAAGTTAGGGGGCGCTATAAAGTAGGAAATGACGAAATCGTCAAGCGAAAGGGTAAATGCCATAACAGCGCCCGAAAGCACCGAAGGCAGAATGTTTGGAAGCTTGACGCGTAAAAATGCCGAAAGGGGAGTGCAGCCGAGATCCTGCGCCGCCTCGGAAAGGGAATCTCCAAGCTCATTGATCCTCGGGAGCACCGAGAGAATAACGTATGGCAGGCAGAAGGTGGTATGCGCTATAAGCATAGCGGCAAATCCGATCTCATTGTAATCCGCGATCTTGAATATCGCCATAACCGCCGCAAAGAAAAGCATCATAGACATACCCGTAACTATATCCGGGTTCATCATCGGAACGTTGGTGACAGAGGTGATAGCGGTTTTAATATACTTGTTTCTGATCTTGTAAATACCTTCCGCCGCAAGAGTACCGATGACGGTTGCAAGAAGCGCGGAGAGTATTGCAAGCACAAGAGTATTTCTTAGCGCGGTGAATGCGTCGGGGTTCGCGAAAAGGTCGCGGTACCACTTTAAGCTGAAGCCTGTAAATACAGCGGTGCTTTCAGACGCATTGAAGGAGAAAAGTATAAGCGTGAGGATAGGAATATAAAGTATCGCAAAGACGATACCGAGATAAATTCTTGAGGTATATTTCATACTATTATACCCCCGTCCTCGTCCGAAAACTTATTCATGACCGTTATGGATATAAGAATAAGTATCATCATTATAAGAGAGATAGCAGCTCCAACGTTGAGCGCGCCCGTAACGAACTGACGCTCGATAGTATCTCCTATGACCTCAAATGTACCGCCTCCAAGCTTCTGCGAAATGTAGAAGGTGCTGATGGAAGGAACCAAGACCATAGTGACTCCCGAGATTATTCCCGACATGGATAGGGGAAGGATAACCTTGATAAGAGTCTGGATCGGCGTGCATCCGAGATCGCTTGCAGCTTCCCACATATGCTTGTCTATCTTTGATATGCAGGTGTATATCGGAAGAACCATATAGGGAAGGAAATCGTATACCATTCCGAAAATGACCGCTCCCTTTGTACCGACGATATGAAAAAGCGGCTCGTCCACGTTGAATACCGCTCCGAAAATAGAGTTGAGAAATCCGCCGTCATCAAGGATCGCCATAATAGAATAGGTCCTGATAAGCAGGTTTGTCCACATAGGAAGCATAAGAAGCATCATAAAGAACTTCTGGCTCTTGGGCGATGCCTTCGAGATGATATAAGCAAGAGGATATCCGATAAGAAGGCAGATAGCTGTTGCTATGACCGCAAGCTCCAAGGAAAGTCCGAATATCGGAGCATAATCTCCGAGAGATGCTATATTTGAAAAAGAAAAATTGCCGTTTGCATCAGTAAAGGCGTAGAAAACGACTATAATGAGCGGTAAAACAATGAAAAGCACCGCCCAGAAAATATGAGGAGCAGCCATGATGGAGCTCATCAGCGATTTCTTGTTTTTCATTTTTTCCTAAACCGAAAGGGTATAGACCCTTACATCTTTCATATTAATGGAATTTATCAGAATTCCTCAGCCGAATCGGCATCGGATAAAAGATCGATCTCGTCCGAGAAGCTTGAGTAATCTCCGAACTTGCCGGAATACTTGGACTTTTTCATTATATGAATAGCGTCCGGCTCGATATAAAGACCTATATTTGCATCGGGAGCAACGTAATCCGTAGACTGTATCATCCACTTAAAGCCCTTTATATCGACTATGATCTCATAATGAACGCCCTTGAAGGTAACGCTCGTTACCTGACCTGTAAGCATGCCCTTTTCGATATCAACAACGTCAACGTCCTCGGGTCTTACAACGACGTCGACCGCTTCGTTTTTCTCAAATCCGCCGTCAACGCAATCAAAAGTATGGCCTGCGAAGCGGACCTTTTTATCCTGAAGCATAATACCGTCGATTATGTTACTCTCGCCAATGAAGTCGGCAACGAAAGCATTCTTAGGCTCATTATAAATATCCGTCGGAGTTCCTATCTGCTGAATCTCACCGTCTGCCATAACAACGACGGTATCTGACATTGAAAGAGCTTCTTCCTGGTCGTGCGTAACGTAAACGAATGTGATTCCGATAGCCTTCTGAATAGTCTTAAGCTCATTCTGCATATCCTTGCGGAGCTTAAGGTCAAGCGCGCCGAGCGGCTCGTCGAGAAGAAGGACCTTAGGATGAGAGACAAGTGCGCGCGCTATCGCAACTCTTTGCTGCTGACCGCCCGAAAGAGTGCTGACGCTTTTATTCTCGAATCCGAGAAGCGCGACCATCTTAAGCATATCGCCAACGCGCTTTTTGATATCTTCCTCGGGAATTTTCTTCATCCTGAGAGGAAAGGCAATATTTTCATAAACGTTAAGGTGAGGGAAGAGCGCGTATTTTTGGAAAACGGTATTTACTTGCCTTTTATAAGGCGGCATATCGCTTATTTCAGCGCCGTCAAAATAAAGCTGACCCTCATCAGCAGTCTCAAATCCGCCGATTATACGAAGGGTCGTGGTCTTTCCGCAACCCGAAGGACCGAGCAGGGTGATAAACTCTCCGTCTCTTATATAAAGGTCTATGGAATTTAATACACACTCACCGTCATAAGACTTGGTGATACCTTTTAACTCAATGAGCTTTGCCATTTTTTAAAAACCGAGATCCTTTCACGAAATTCATAAATCACAAGCTTTTCGCCTAAACCGATATCTGTCGACTTTCTTCGAGCTATGGCGATGAGGGTATTATAGCAAAAACATATACAATTTGCAATAGTTTACGTAAATTTTCTTAAAAAACTTTTATTAATTATCCGAAATTATCCGCCGTGGGGCGTGAAAAAACAGTTATTTCCCGAGATTTTCTCGTGCAAAGCTCTTAAAAGCTCTTAAAAGCTCGTTTTTTCTCCCGTTTTCTCTTAAAAAACACTTTACCGTCATTTTTGACGGCCTTGAATAGAAAAAATATAAAAACAAAGAATGACCAGTATCCCGAATTAAATCTCGAAATGAAATAAAGAGAGAGAAAAGAGAGTATGGCAGAAAATAAAAAAGAGATCCGAAAAAGCGCGATCTCGCAGTATCTTTCCTTACCCGTAAGTATCAGAATACAAGTCATTATCCTGTATCCGTCATAGCCTTGGATGCAAAGAAGATTGGAGAGCGCGGTTATAAGGTTAAGAAGTGCGAAAATAAAAATATATCCCTCGCTTTTGATGAGCAGAAGAAAAATGAAAACAATAATATTGAGCATCGGTCCCGAAAGAGCAACGGCAAGCTCTTCCTTATATGAAAGCATTTTCCCGGATCTGAGGCGCGGCCCCGATACCGTTCCGTAAAGAGAAAATTCACCGCCTACGGCAAGGAGTGCCACAACGTGCCCCGCTTCGTGTATAACAGCTGATATAACGGTCAATACAGCCATCCATATTTCGTCAAAGCTGAATATCATAAGCACGAAAAAAAGATAGGGAAGCACCGATAAAAGTCTTGCTCCCGTTTTTTTGAAAAAAGCAGATAGCTTATCGTAAAGTTGCATAAATATTTAAATCCTTTAATGTATATAATGAATGAAAAAATTCTTCACGGGCAAAAAAATCCGGACTTCGCACTTGAAAAAAGTTTTTTGTTATGTTACGATTATATATATTAAAAAATAAATTATAACCGGGAGACAAGTATGAAAAGAAATTTACTTTTGACATTGCTTATCGTTATCGCGCTCTCCGTTTCGGTGATCTTGACCTCTTGCCTTGAGGGAATAGAGATCCCCGGAGTTACCGATACTCCTTCAACCGAAGACGGTAAGGATGATGATCAGACCACAGATGAAGGCGGCAACAATACCGACACCGTAAAGAAAGAGATGAAGACCGTAACGTTCAGATACAATGGCGCAACGGTGCATACTCTTGAGATCGAATCCGGCAATAAGATAGATAAAGACGAGCTTGTTGCAGAGCTCGCAAAGAAGGATCTCACTTTCAACGGATTTTTCACGGATTCGGCGCTTAAGACGGAGTTTGATTTCAATACCGAGATCACAAATAACGTTAAAGTATTCTGCCGCAATTCTTACGTTGTAAAGTATTATTACGGCGATGAAGTTATCCTCGTCCAGCACGTTGATAAGGAGAAGAAATTCTTTACTCAGGCAATGGCAGATGAGAAGGACGCGCTTCGCGTGGGAAATGAAAAGTTTACGGGTATATACACCACTCCCGACGCGGATATTGATCCCAAGGAGCTTGGAGATACAAGCCCTGTTGCAGTTGAGTTCGATTTTCTCCAAGACGTAACGAGTGACCTTAACCTTTATTGCAAGAGATTTGTTGAAGTTACTTACAGATACGGAGACAAAAACGTATTCAAGCAGTACGTAGATACTTACGGTGGCTTCACCAAAAAGCAGCTCGATAAAAAGGATAATTTCCTTTATCACGGATATCATTTTGATAACTACTATTCGGACAACGGTTGTACTGTCGCTTATGATTACAAATCCATCCCCACCTCGGACATTGTTATTTATTGCGACAGAGACGAGACCAAAGCGGGAGCAAACGTTACCTGGAGAGTTGAAGAGGATACCGCAGCAGGTACTGTAAAGCTTATATTTGAGGGCGAGGGCGATATGTACGCTTTCGATATGCAGGATGACGTTCCGTGGCGCAACCAGTATTATATGTCTATAAATGAGGTAGTTATCGAAGAGGGAATTACGTCTATCGCTAATTTTGCGTTCAGCCATTGCCTTCTCCTTACCGATATAAACCTTCCCGAAACGCTTCGTCACATCGGCGCCTCTGCTTTCTATAAGTCGGGCATTGCGAATATCAATTTTCCCGATTCTCTCAGAAGCATCGGTGAGTTTGCATTCAATGAATGCACAGGACTTGTTGACCTTAAGTTCAACGCGGGTCTTGAAAATATAGCAAACGGAGCTTTTTATAAATGCTCGAATATTAAAACAGCAGTTCTTACCGATACGATTATTTCATTCGGAACGAGTGCCTTCCAGGATTGTAATGCGCTTTCGGCCGCTTATTACATAGGAACGAAGGAGCAGTACGATAAGGTCGATATCGCGCTTGATAACTACTGGATCAATGAGCTTGCTCATACTTATTATATCTCAGAAACCAAGCCCTCGGAGCCCGGTCCTTACTGGTACTATGACGAGGACGGTAATATCTGCCAGTGGTATTATACTATCTGGTATCTTGAAAGCCCTGTACACAGAGTGCCCTTTAAAGTAGACTACGTAGACGTTGACGGCGCGATAACAGCTGAAAACGTTGCGTTCCAGAACTCCATAGTTCATAAGGGTTATAAGTTTGCAGGCTGGAATCTCTCCGGCGATGATAGCGGCACGTATTTTGTTCTTACCGAGGGCGAAACTCTTACTTCGGACATTAAGCTCGTTGGTAACAGAGGAAAGCTTTGCGGCGATAACGTTGAGTGGAATTTCAATAGATACACTTCTACTCTCGAGATAAAATTGATCGACGGTAATATTTCCGACGGAGCAATGTGGGATTTTGAAACCGTTCAGGACGCTCCATGGCTTGCGGAATATAAGAACCGTATAAAGAACGTTGATATAAAGAGCGGAGTTACTCACATCGGCAAATTCTCCTTTGTTGATTTTAAGGACAATGCGAACCCTTATACCAACTTCTCTTATATCGTTATACCCACAAGCGTGACCTCTATTCATCAGAATGCTTTCTCGGGATGCGATCATCTTCTTTATATTTATTATGAAGGAAGCGCGGCAGATCTTTACGGAGACGGAACCAACCCCGCAAAGATATCCGGAATAAACGAGCTTAATTTCGGCAGCTCAAGCGCGCAGACAAGGGTTTACGCAAAGGCATCCGAGGGCACTACCGCCGACGGAGCATACTGGACTGTCGTTAACGAAAGCAGAGTAGCTTGGATATATAATTCTCAGCTCAAGGGAATCGTTATAGGCGGTGGAGACTCTACTCACTCAATCGTTGATTTCGCAATCGTCGAGCAGACTCCCTGGTACTCGCTTAGCGAAAATATAAGCACCGTTGCGGTTAACGCGAATATCGTATCGATCGGCTCAAACGCATTCTACGGTATGACAAGCGTCACCGGTATCGTCGTTACCGAAAGAATTTCCAAGATCGCCGCTACCGCCTTTGAGGGCACAGGATACTATACTGCAATGTATAACGCAGGCGCTGTCTATCTCTATACTGCGGGTACGGGCGTTAAGTACGGTCACCTTATAAAGGTCAACCCCGAAAAGCTCACCTCGGATACGTTCATTATCCCTGAGAAGACTATCTCTATTGCGGAGAATGCTTTTGACGGCTGCGCTAATCTCGAGAAGCTCGTGCTTACCAAGGACGTGAAGCCTCTCAGCATCTTCTATTATAAGGATGTCAGCGCGAATGTGACCAGAACCGCATTCGGAGACGTTACCGACCTTGAAGTTTTCTTTGACGGACTTGAGGATGCATGGGTAGAGAATTACGCATCCAGAGTTCCTGCTAAAACCGTATATTTCTATTCAGCGGATATGCCGACGGCTAACGTTGAGAATTATTGGCATTGGCAAGGATCTGAGACTCCCGATGATCCTACCGATGACGTTAAGATCCCGGCGCTCTGGTCTGTAGAATAAAACTATTCAAGGGGTTGCTTCATTTTTGAATTCTTAATGGTCAGCCCCTAAACATAAAAGCAGCAGATGCGAAATTTTTCGCATCTGCTGCTTTTTATAAATTTATTTGAATTTTATTTTCTTAGGTAATATTATACCGCGAGTTCCGGATATATGCTTAAGGCTTCCGTTTGCCGTCTCGATTATCAACCTTCCGTCATGACTGTCAACTCCGAGTATTTTGCATTTCCTCTTTTTTCCGTCCTCGTAATATCTTGTATGATAATCGGAAAGGATAAATTTCTTTTTATAAACGTCCATAAATTTATCGCTCGACTTGATTCGTTTCGGATAAAGATTGAAAAATTTTGAAAGAATATTTTTTGCAATAATAAGAGGAATAGAGCTGCTCTCACTTTCGAAAACCTTTTTGATAAGGTCGGAAAGTCTTGGGGGAAAGTCTGACTCCGTGAGCTTTACGGAGAAGCTGATAATAACGTATTCAAACGCTAAGTGGCTGTCAAGCTTACCTTCAACGGTCGTCGTACCGATCTTTCTGCCTTCGCAGAAGATATCGCTTATCCAACCGATCCCGAGCTTTTTAGTTGTATGCTCTTCGAGCGCAGATATAAGCGCAACGGCAGACATAGCTCCGAGAAATCCGGCTTGCGAAGGGAAGATGGAGGGGCGGAGAATACAGGAAAGATAGACTCCGCGTTCCTCGCTTCCGTCTGCAAGCTCTTCGCCAAGCGAGTTTAATTTGGTTTGCTTTTCCGAAAAAACTACGTAACCGTCGGTATAGCCGAATTTTGCATATGAGCGGGCAAGCTCATGAGTTGAGCCTACCGTGCTGTGGCATTCAAGATGCAGAATTTTGCCCTCTTGGGTACGCATTATTACCGAGCGCGCCATAGTTTTTCCTTTCTTTTATTTATATTATGGGATAATTTATCAGTACGCCTTGCCCCAGTAAACGAGCTTATGCGCATCTCTGCCGCAGCATACGCACTTGTCGCCGACGGGCTCGGCATCGAAGGGCATACAACGAGAGGTCACGTCAGCTACTTCCTTAAGCTTTTCTTCGCATTCAAGCTCTCCGCACCACATAGCCTTGATATAACCGCTCTTCTCGCCTGCGATCTTGATAAGCTCGTCAAGATCGTTTGCCACGTAAGTTCTGTTCTCTCTGTTCTCAAGAGCCTTTTCGCGAAGCGCGTCAATAAGCTTGTTGAGACCTGCATTTACCTCGGCAACGATGTCGCTTATCGCAACGAAGGACTTCTCTCTGTTGTCTCTTCTGACTATAACGCACTTTTCGTCCGCAACGTCGCGAGGACCGATCTCTATTCTGAGCGGAACGCCTTTCATCTCGTATTCGGAGAACTTCCAGCCGGGGCTTTGATCGGAATCGTCCATCTTGACCCTGATGCCGGCAGCCTTAAGAGTGTCGTAGATCTTGCCCGCAGCCTCGAGAACGCCTTCCTTATGCTGCTGTATAGGAATGATCACTACCTGTATCGGCGCAACGGCAGGGGGAAGAACGAGACCCGAGTCGTCTCCGTGAGTCATTATGATACCGCCGATAATTCTCGTTGAAACTCCCCATGAGGTCTCATGGCAGAATTTGAGCTTATTATCGTTATCAAGGAACTGAATACCGAATGCCTCGGCAAATCCCGTTCCGAAATTGTGCGAGGTGCCGCCCTGAAGAGCCTTACCGTCATGCATAAGAGCCTCAACGGTGTACGTAGCCTTAGCGCCCGCGAATTTTTCCTTATCGGTCTTTCTTCCTCGGATGACGGGCATACCGAGATCGCGCTCGAAAAACTCAGCGTAAACGTTGAGCATCTTGAGTGTTCTTTCTTCTGCCTCTTCGGCAGTTCTGTGTACTGTATGACCTTCCTGCCAGAGAAATTCTCTTGAGCGAAGGAAGGGGCGTGTAGTCTTCTCCCAACGCACAACCGAGCACCACTGGTTGTAGTTAAGAGGAAGATCTCTGTAAGACTTTACAACGTTAGCAAAATGCTCGCAGAAAAGAGTCTCAGAAGTGGGGCGCACGCAAAGGCGCTCTGTAAGTCTTTCGCTGCCGCCGTGTGTGACCCAAGCAACCTCGGGAGCAAATCCCTCAACGTGCTCCTTCTCCTTTGTGAGAAGAGATTCCGGTATAAACATGGGCATATAAACGTTCTCAACACCGGTTTCCTTAAACCTTGCGTCGAGTATCTTCTGAATGTTTTCCCAAATGGCATATCCGTAGGGGCGGATTATCATGCAGCCCTTAACGCTTGAATAGTCGATAAGATCGGCTTTCTTGACAATGTCGGTATACCATTTTGCAAAATCCTCGTCCATCGAAGTTATCTCTTCAACGAACTTCTTATTGTTACCTGCCATATAATTTTAATGTCCTTTCGCAAAACAAAATATATAATAAATTATATAACAAGCCGTCGGTTTTGTCAAGTGCGCAATCAAAAAATACCGATAAACTGTCATAAGAACACGGCTTTTAAAGAATTTTGCATATTTTTTGCAAAAGGACTTGCAAAATTCAAGCAAATATAGTATAATGGGAAGGAAATTTGCTAAAAAATGAATTTTTGACATTTTGAAAATTCAAAAAGGATGTAATGACATGAAAAAAATCAGAGATTTAAGCTGCTCGGAAGCGGAATTTGAGTACGAAAAAATACGCGGCGAGTATGAGAAATATTGCAAGTCGGGTCTTTCGCTCGATCTTTCAAGAGGTAAGCCCAATTCGGATCAGCTTAATGCGTCGGCAGGAATTCTTGATCTTTCTCTCAGCCGTGAGGATTGCATAAATCCTTTGGGGATCGATTACCGTAATTACGGATTTGTAGACGGTATTCCCGAGGCAAAGGAGCTTTTTGCGGATCTGCTCGGTCTTGATAAAAACAATATCGTGGTTGCAGGTAACTCTTCACTTCAGCTTATGTACGACGCTCTCTCAAGAGCTATGCTTTTCGGTACTCCGGATTCTACTTGCCCCTGGTGCCGTGAGGAGGGGCTCAAGTGGATATGCGTCGTCCCCGGCTACGACCGTCATTTTAAGATCACAGAGGACCTTGGCTTTGAGCTTATTTCCGTTAAAATGACGGAGAATGGCCCCGATATGGATGAGGTTGAAAGACTTTGCCTCGATCCCAAAGTGAAGGGCATATGGTGTGTTCCCAAGTATTCCAATCCAACGGGCAATACTTATTCCGATGAAACGGTAAGAAGGCTTGCTTCAATGAAGTGCGCCGCGCCTGACTTCAGAATTATGTGGGATAATGCATACGCCGTGCATGCATTCGGCGAGAATGACGATAAGCTTCTCGATATATTTGAAGAGGCTAAGAAATATGGCAATGAGAATAGAGTTCTTTACTTTGCATCTACCTCTAAGATAACTTTACCCGGAGCAGGCGTTGCTATCGTTGCGGCAAGCGAAGCTAATATTGCCGATATCAAGCGCCGTATGGGAACTCAGACTATCGGATACGATAAGATCAATCAGCTTCGCCACGTTTTGTATTTTAAGAATGCCGAGAACGTTATGCTTCATATGAAGAAGCTTGGCGGCGCGCTTAATACAAAATTTGAAATTTTAAGCGAAGCTCTTATGCCACTTAAGGAAGCGGGCGTAGCGGAGTGGACGAAGCCCAACGGAGGCTATTTTATCTCGCTTGACGTTACCTTCGGCTCAGCCAAGAGGGTATACGAATTGATGAAAAACGCCGGCGTGACTCTAACGTCCGCAGGCGCAACCTTCCCCTACGGCATAGACCCCGAGGATAAGAACCTGAGGCTTGCTCCTTCGTATCCTGCGGATGAGGACCTTGCTCTTGCTTCAAAAATACTCGTTCTTGCGGTATTGCTTTCCGCGCTCGAGACCAAAATAGGAAAATAAATAAAGAAGACTGCTTTAAAGGGCAGTCTTTTTTATTGACAAAAACGAATAATAGTGCTAAAATAATTACGTAAAATATATATAGCTTTCAAAAGGAGAATAAAAATGAAAAGCAGATTTAAAGG
This sequence comes from Clostridia bacterium, assembly GCA_017462605.1. Taxonomy (GTDB): domain Bacteria; phylum Bacillota; class Clostridia; order Oscillospirales; family CAG-272; genus UBA1740. Next base: position 64,549 of record JAFTQV010000071.1, read on the forward strand.
TATAGTTGTTCCGATACTTGCAACGATCGCGTTTATGGCTCTTTATTATTATCTCGCACTTCCCGCGCTTAATCTCAGAGCCGGCGGTATGTGGATATGGTTTATACTCGGAGCAGCGGTTTACGCTACGGTATATTTTTCGCTTAACGACCGTGACGTGCTTAAAAAGATCCCCGAATATTTCGGCGTTGACCTTAAGAAGATAGCGGATAGCGGAAAGAATAAAAAAGCAGCGAATGATTATTACGTTCCGAAAAAGCCCCTTCCTAAAAAGGCAAAGGTAATCCTTATCGTCGTAGCTTCTGTTCTTGCTCTTCTTATCATTGCGAGCGCAGTAACGTCGACGCGTCTTTTCCGCGCGGCAGATTATCAGAAGATGCTTACAGTGACCGAGTCGGATTTCTCAAAGGATATCGCTGAGCTTCCCATGGATCAGGTTCCCGTTGTTGACAGAGATACCGCTGAGCGCCTCGGAGCGCGTAAGATAGGCGAGGTCGTTGAGCTTGTTTCTCAGTTTGACGTTTCGACATACTATTCTCAGATTAATTACAACGGCAAGCCTTACCGTGTGTCTCCTCTTCAGTATGCGGGCTTCCTTAAGTGGCTCTCAAATTCAAGCGAAGGCATTCCTTACTACGTAACTATCGATATGGCTACTCAGAATACCGAGCTTGTGGAGCTTGAAGTCGGAATGAAGTATTCGCCGTCCGAGTATTTTTCAAGGGATCTCAACCGTCATATCCGTATGGCTTATCCAACGAAAATGTTTGAAAATCTTTCATTCGAAATAAAGGATGACGGCACGCCCTTCTGGGTAATGTCTTACTATGATTACACCATCGGTCTTTTCGGCGGTAAGGATATCGCGGGCGTTATTCTCGTCGATGCTGTGACTGGTGAGATGACCGATTATCCCGTATCTGAAATACCTCAGTGGATAGATCTTGCATACTCTCCCGAGCTTATCGTTTCTCAGGCTGATAACTGGGGATCTCTTAAAAACGGATTTTTCAATTCCATATTCGTCCAGAAGAACGTTGTCGTTACCACCGAAGGCTATAATTACATCGCGGTTGATGATGACGTATGGCTTTACACGGGTATTACCTCTGTTTCGGCAGATGAATCAAATATCGGCTTTATCCTCATAAATATGAGAACCAAAGAAGCTAAGACCTATATGATAAACGGAGCGGAGGAGTATTCCGCAATGGAATCCGCAGAGGGTCAGATACAGGAAAAGGGCTACGTTGCTACCTTCCCGATCCTTCTTAATATTGCGGATAGGCCTACGTATTTTATCAGCCTTAAGGATAACGCGGGTCTCGTAAAGGCGTACGCCTTTGTATCGGTTGCAAATTATCAGACTGTCGGCGTTGCCGATAATATAGCAGATGCGGCAAACGAATACAGAAGAATGCTCGGTCTCGGCGCAGTCGATCCGGATGAAGACGATACCGATCTCACCGAATACAACGATCTTGCGGTCGATGAGGTTGCGGTAGCGATGGTAGACGGCAATTCGATCTACTATATAATCATAGACGGAAAGCTTTATACCGCCGATATCTCTCTTTCTGATATGCTTCCTTTCCTTAGGATGGATGATAGGATCAGCTTTGTCGCAAACGGAGACGGAAAAATAAAAGAAATCAAAAAAATCAACCGTGTAAGTAGGTAACGTATGAATTTTGAAGAAGCTAAGCAGCGAATAGACTATTTAAGAAAAACACTTGAATATAATTCAAAGCTTTACTATGAAAAAGACTCCCCCGAAATATCCGACTATGAGTATGACGCCCTTTTCAGAGAGCTTGGAGATCTTGAAGCAGCATTCCCCGAGCTTGACTCTCCCGTGTCTATCACAAAAAGAGTAGGCGGTAAGGCTCTCGATAAGTTTGAAAAATTTACTCACAACGTCAGAATGGGCAGTCTGACGGACGTTTTCTCCGAAGAAGAGCTTTTCGATTTTTTAGATAAAACCAATGCTGCGCTTTCGCGCGATGCTGAATACAGCGTTGAGCCGAAGATAGACGGATTATCCGTATCTCTTACCTATGAAAACGGCGCTTTTGTCAGAGGAGCGACCAGAGGTGACGGCATAGTAGGAGAGGACGTAACGGAAAATTTAAAGACGGTAAAGAGCATTCCCTTAAAGCTTAGTGAAAAGCTTCCTTACCTTACGGTAAGAGGAGAGGTATATATGCCGAGAGCGGTATTTGAGGAGCTGAACGCTTCAAGAGAAGAAGAGGGACTTGCTTTGTTTGCCAACCCGAGAAACGCTGCGGCAGGCTCGCTGAGGCAGCTTGATCCTAAGATAGCCGCTTCAAGAAGACTTGAAATATTTGTTTTTAATCTCCAGGAAGGCTCGCTCTATTCGGACGGAAGAGCATGCAAAACGCATTCCGAGTCACTTGACCGCCTCGATGAGCTTGGATTTACAACGCTTCCTTACCGCGAGGTGCTTTCGGGCAAGGATAGAATAATAGAAAAGGTAAGAGCGCTTGGAGAGGCAAGACCGGAGTTATCCTTTGATATGGACGGCGCGGTAATAAAGCTGAACGATCTTTCCGAAAGAGTCAAGGTCGGAGAAGGAACCTCAACGCCCAAGTGGGCAACCGCGTTTAAATATCCGCCCGAGGAGAAGAGAACAGAGCTTCTCTCGATCTCGATCCAGGTGGGAAGAACCGGAGTTCTGACTCCGATAGCAAACCTTTCGCCCGTAAGGCTCGCGGGCACGACAGTATCGAGAGCGACACTTCACAACGGAAGCTTTATAAAAGAAAAAGACATCAGAGTCGGAGACACTGTTGTAGTAAGAAAAGCGGGTGAGATAATCCCCGAGATAGTGGAGAGCATCAAGAGCGAAAGAAGCATAGACTCCGAGATATTCGAAATGCCGAAGGTATGTCCCTCGTGCGGCAGTCCCGTTATACGTGACACGGCGGGAGACGGAACTGCTATAAGATGCGTCAATTCGGGTTGCCCCGCGCAGAATGCAAGAAGCATCGTGCATTTTGCATCAAAGGGAGCTATGAATATCGAGGGAATGGGACCTTCGGTCGTTGAGCTTCTTCTTTCCAATGGAAAGATCAAGGATGCAGCCGATCTTTATAGCCTGAAAAAGGAAGATGTTGAAGGTCTCGATCGCATGGGTGCAAAGAGCGCGGAGAACCTCATATCCGCAATCGATGCCTCAAAGGAAAGAGGACTCGAAAGATTACTTTTTGCGCTTGGCGTACGCCAGGTCGGTGAGGTGGCAGCCGAAGAGATAGCTGCAAGAATGCAGACTCTTGATGCAGTTATGGAAGCCTCCTTTGAGGATTTTGCGTCGATTCCCGATATAGGAGAAATAACGGCCAAAGCGATCGTTGAATTTTTTGAGGACGAAAAGATACGTTCCCTCGTTGAAAGGCTTCGAGCATATGGGCTTAACTTCAATGCCGCCAAGGAAAAGAAGTCAACGGTCTTCGAGGGCATGACCTTTGTCTTGACAGGAACTCTCCCCACCATGACGAGAGACGAAGCATCCGAGCTTATTAAGGAGCGGGGCGGAAAGGTCTCGGGAAGTGTCTCCAAAAAGACGTCCATCGTCCTTGCAGGCGAGGAAGCAGGCTCTAAGCTTACCAAGGCAAAAGACCTCGGTATTAAAATAATAGACGAAGCAGAATTTTTGAAAATGCTTGATAATTGACTACAATTATTAGCAAAAAAGAAAAAAGACCGATATGTTATCATGTTTTCCAATAAGGACAACATTGATGTATCGGTCTTGTGTTTTTATGTATTTTTGCGCTGATATTTATTTAAAGCATTTCATAAATTCTTTAATTATAAGATCTCTTTCTACCGCCTTGGCAACCGTATGAACGTTTGGCAGAGATTTATAGTATGGGTTCATTCTTATTTTATTGTAGCCAATAATGTTGAGTGTGAGACCGCGCGCAGGTCCGTCTGTCACAACCGATATCGGAGCGCTTTGCATAGTACAGACGTCAGGATTGTAAGCATAATATACCGCGAGCGGATCGTGCAGGACTGCCGCGGCCTTATCGGTATACATTTTCCAAAGTCCGTAAAGACGTGTGATATATCCTCTTACGTCTTTTTTATTTTTGAATTTATCGATTGCGGCATCATCCTTGGTATCCAGTTCAAGCTTGTGAGTGACGTCTGCGCCGAGGGCGTGAATATCCTTGACGTTATCAAACATGACCTTTGCGGCGAGCGGATCGCACATAACGTTCCAATCAACGTACTGCGAGAAAAATGCGCCGCCCATAATGATAAATCTGCCAATATTGCTTAATATCTCGGGATCTCTTTCGATCACCTTGGCAATGTTGGTAAATGGACCGAGGGCTATAACGGTAAGATCTCTTCCGTATTTAATACAGCTCTCGATGATAAAGCTTACCGCATCATCGGGATCTGTTGATATTGGCGTGTATTTCTCGTCATAGAGATCCTCGGAGAATTGATAGAGCCGGTCGTATTCACGCGCCTTTTCTTCAAGAGGAGTGCCGTGCCCCGCGTAAACGGGGACGTTTTCGTATCCTTTCTCAAAGTCTGTGAGTATCTTTTTTGCCATGCGCGCTCTTTGCTCTGTATTTTTGAATACCGTTGTCACACCAATGATATCAAGATCAAGGTTCATTGCAAGCAGAAGCGCGAAAGCATCATCAATGTCGTCACCTATATCCGTGTCAATAATTACCTTACGTCGTATATCCATTTCTTATCATCCTCAAAATCCGATCTTGAATAAAGATCTGTTTTTTCACCCGTGATCGGATGTGTAAAGCTTATTTCTCTTGCGTGAAGCTTATAGCTTTCGCCGTCGATTCTTTCGCCGTAAAGAAAATCGGCGTAGAGCGGATGACCTATGTACGCCATATGTACCCGTATCTGATGAGTTCTTCCCGTATGAAGAGTTACCTCGCAAAGCGATCTTTCTTTGCCGTCTGTTGCAATAACGGTGTATTCGGTAAGCGCGCGCTTTCCGTCGGGGCGAACGCATCGCTTCATATTTCCTTCGCAAACTCTTTCTATCGGAGCATCGATAACGCCGCTTTTTTCTTTAGGTATTCCCGAAATAACCGCATAATATTTTTTTGAATATCCGAATGACTTCATCTGACTTGAAAGCTTGTCTGCCGTGAAGGCGTCCTTTGCGACTATGACGATACCGCTCGTATCTCTGTCAAGCCTGTTTATCGCTCTGAAAACAAAGCTGCCGTCAAAATATGCCATAAGACCCTCTGCGAGGGTAGGAAGACTGTTACCCTTTGATGGATGAGTCGGCATATCGCGAGGCTTATTTACCGCAATGATATATTCATCCTCATAAACTATATCTAAGGGCATCTCGATCGGCCGTATTCCGTCGCTTTTTTCTTCGGGCAGCCTGACCAGTATTCTATCGCCTTCTCGAACGGTCGCTCGCATATGAACGTTTTCTTCATTGATAAATACGCCGCCGTATTTTACCTTCTTGAGAAGGGTCACTGAAATACCCATTTCACGGCGCAAATATTCGGTTATTCTCATGCCGTCACATCTTGCCGCGGCTACCGCTCTCATTTCGTTCATTTCGGTCTCCGAATAGTATTTTATACTATTTTATCACAAGAACATCGTTTGGTCAAGAGATAATAATATAGATTTAAATAAAAAGCTTTAATAAAAGCCGAGATACTGCAAAAACAATACCTCGGCGGTTTTATTAAGTTTTTCAGCGTGAAGCTATAGCTTTCAGCTTCACTTGCTTCCTTATTATTGATAAGTGGTATAAGGAAGAAGAGCGGTGCTACCCTTGACGTAGTCCTCGTTTACACCCTCAAAAGCATCCTTGCCCTTGATAAGGTTGCGAAGAAGAGCGGCAGATGTAAGAGCGATAGCATCGTCGTCAACGAGAGTTGCGCCTGCAATAAAGCCATTGTCAATAGCGCTCATAACGGTGTATGCCTCAAGCATAGCCTCGTCCTGATGACCGTCGTCGATAATAAAGCTTGCATTTTCTCTGATACCCTTGGTGAAGATAAGAACAAGATGAGTCTTAAGCTTATCCTTGTTGTATCCTACCTCGCGAAGCTCTTTGAGGAAGCCAAGAGCAGATGCGTTATCGTTGGTAATGATAAGCTCAACTGCGCCCTTGTCATCCGCAATAGTGGTGTTGAGGTTAAGCTCAAGACCTGCCTTGCCTGCATCCTTGAGAGCCTTGTCAACGAGAGCTGCGATACCAACCGATGCAAGATCGGTAACGTAAGAGATCTTACCGTTGCCGTCTCTGTCCGCGGACTCATAATTTTCGAGAAGGTAATCACTGATGAGCTTAGACTGAACGTTAGCGTAAGAGTTCTCATCAAGAGAAACGGAATAAGCTGAATCGTAAGTAGAGAGAACAGCATCGCTGACGTTAGAGCAAAGGAAAACGATAGGAACGTTCTTAGCCTTCGCAAGAGCGATAAACTCAGGTGCGCTGATATCTGAAACGAGATTTACGAGAAGAGAAACTGCGCCTGCATCAAGAGCAGCCTTAGCCTGATCAAGCTGAGTTGCGTGAGTGCCCTCTGCATCGTAGTGAGTATACTTGATGTTCTCAATATAGAATGCTCTGTCAAGAGCGTCGCGGACCTCGGCAAGCTCCTTATCGGAGAAGTTGCTCCAAAGAACGCTGACCTCGCCGTCCTTATTGATAGCGCCGCAGGAAACGATGCTGAAAAGGGAAACGAGAACAATTAATAAAGCAATAATTTTCTTCATTTTTATTACCTCCTGATTACTCTGCGTCGGTGGCGGGCTTAGCGCTTGCATTAGCAGCAGCCTTTGCTTCGAGCGCGGTATTCATCTCTTCAAGAGTCTTCTTATCAAGGTTGTAGATAAGAGCAAGACCAACGAACTGCATTACCGCAGAGAAGAGGTAAAGACCTGCAACGAGGTAACGAAGATTAAGAGCAACGGTGAAGAGCTGGTTGCCCGCGTGAGCCTCGGAATATCCAAGACCAACCATGAGAAGAAGAGCAAGAGAAGGACCAACGCCCTGCGCAAGCTTTCTGAAGAAGGAGTGGAGCGAGTAAACGGTACCCTCTTCGCGAGAGCCGGATTTCCACTCGTTGTAGTCGATAGCGTCACCCATCATAGACCAGCTGACGGTAGAGTAGATACCCATACCAAGGCTGTTGATAAGCTGGCAAACTACGTAAATTGCGATACCCTTTCCGTCGGGAGTGATACGAATGATAAGCATCAGAGCGCAAGCTACCATACTGCATATAGCGCCGACAACGGAAAGCTCCTTCTTACCGTACTTGGTAACCATCTTTCTTGCAAAGGGGGTGAACGCAACGATCGGGATCATAGCGAAGAGCTGAACGATACCGGAGATCTGAACGTTCTTGAAATAGGACTGGAAGAGAACCGTAACAGCAGCAGTTCCGCCCTGCATACCAATGAACATACCCATTGCGGCAACCGTAGCTCCGATAGCGGGGCGGTTCTTCGCAAAGTTCTTGATAGCTGCAAGAATATTGATCTTTTCCTTGGGCTCGTTGCACTTAACGTCGTCCTCTTCACGTACCACGGTAGTCTTGATCATAAACTGGAAGGAAATAAATCCGAGAATACCCATTATGAGCGCTGCAAGGAATACCTTGCTACCGATAATGTTGTTATTCTCATCGTAAATGATCATAGGAAGAATAACCATGGGAACCATATTTCCGATCATAGAACCGATAGAGCGCCAAGCCGAAAGGGAAGCGCGGTCTGCGGGATCCTTGGAAATAAGAGAGAGGAGCGATCCGTAAGGTACGTTCGCAACCGTGTAAAATGCATCCCAGATAACGTAACCTGCGATAAAGATAATTATCTTAGCCCACTTGGGAGCGGTAGGGATGGGCAGGAAGCAAAGCGCTCCTGCTACGAGCAGTCCTATAGAGCCTGCCCAGATGTATGCAAGGAATTTATTCTTCTTGTACTGGTGCTTGTCCGCATCGATAATAGAACCGATAAGGGGATCGTTGATAGCGTCCCAAACCTGAACGATTATCAGAAGAAGCGCATACAGCGAGGACTCCATTTTCATAAACTGAGTCCAGAAAATGACGAGCGTGCTCTTAAGCGCAAAGCTCATGTTGCAACCGAAGTCGCCCGCAGCGTAGGAAACGCTGTCCAACATGCCGAATTTACGCTTGCCGTTTTCGTCGAGAAGCTTTTCTTTTGACATTTTAGTATCCTCCGTATTTATTGTTAACTCCATTATATATAATAAAATTAAAAAAGTATAGGGGCAAAATCGCAAAGCTGTGACATCACCCAATAAATTTGGCATTAAAAAATTAGCCAAATTAAACAAAAAATAACAAATTTTAAAAAATATTAAAATTAGAACGTATTTTTTTAGGGTTTTTTACAAAATTTCGTCTATGAATTGACTATCCTAAGTCGATTTGCTATAATAATCATATAATTTAGAAGTCGGAGATAAAGTTGTATGTATAAGCTTTGTAAAACCGAGCAGTCATCCCGTCGCCAGCGCGAGCTTGAGCTTGCGCTTTTGGATATGATGAAAAAAGAGCCTTATCAGGATATAACCGTAAGCTCACTTTGCGAAATAAAGGGAGTTCCGAGAAAGGCGTTTTACCGTTATTTTGATCATAAGGACGATGCGCTTGATGCTCTTATAGATCATACTCTTATGGAGACTGAGTTTTTTGGCTCACCCGTAAAGGGAAGAACGTTGCTGGGAGAGTTTGATAAAATATACGTGTTTTGGAAGAGAAATGCTTCGCTTCTTGACGTTCTTGCAAAAAACGGAATGTCCTCAAAGCTTGTTGAGAGATGCGTTTTATACAGTATATCAAGCGCGATACCGCTCGATAAATATCTTTCGAGCGAGCCAAAGCAGATGCAGGAGCATATAGTAAAATTTGCGATATCGGGACTTATGTATTCGGTCATTAATTGGCATAAGAGCGGTTTTCGCGAAACGCCGAGGGAAATGGCAAATATTGCAGTCCGTCTCTTTAATTTGCCGCTTTTTCCGGGCGCTGAGACGAAAATGTGAGAAATATTAAAAATATGTCTGTTTTTTTGATAAAATGTTGCAAAATCGTTTTTCTTGTGCTATAATGTGGATATCTTAATTAAGGAGGTTCAGTTATGAACAAGTTTTCCAAGCTTCTCGGATACGATCCCGTCGAGAAGCAGACAAGTGTCAAAACTGAGATCGTTGCAGGTATAGTTACCTTCCTTGCGATGGCTTATATTTTGACGGTTAACCCCGCTCAGATCCTGGTCGGCATGGAAAATGCCGAGGCTTATTGGCCTTCGGTATTTATTGCAACCGCTCTCGGCGCTGTAATTGGCACTCTTCTCATGGCATTCTTCGCGAAAATGCCTCTCGCTCAGGCTTCCGGTATGGGACTCAACTCCCTGCTTGGCGGTCTTATCGCACTTTGGGCAGCAGGAACGTACGGTGTTCGCTTTACCATCGGTCAGGCGTTCGCAATGGTCCTCATTTCGGGTGTGATATTCCTTGCACTTTCCGTTATAAAGATCAAGGGCAAGACCTTCCGTGAGCTTGTATTTGACGGTATGCCCGTTGCTGTAAGAAGTGCGATCTCCGTCGGTATCGGTCTTTTCATTGCTTACATAGGATTCCAGAATGCAGGCATAATCGTTACCAATGATTATACTCAGGTTGGTTTTGTTGATCTTACTAACTGGGGCGAGCAGATTGTTAACAATGGAAATCCACCCGCATTTGCAGCAAAGTCTGCGATCGTTGCATTGATAGGTCTCTTCCTTATCGCTATTCTTGATAAGCTTAACGTTAAGGGTTCTGTTATACTCGGTATCGTTGGCGCAACAATCGTTGGTATTCCTTTCGGAATTACCGATCTTTCGGTTCTCGCAGGCAACGGTTCTGTTTCCTGGAAGTTCTGGGAGAACTTCGCTAACTTCTTCGCAGGAGAGAACACAGTATTCTGCTCCTTCACAGATGTTTTCAAAACAGGATTCCCCGCAGGCTCAATATTCACCGTTATCATGGTTATAATCACTATGTGTATGATCGATATGTTCGACACCATGGGAACTATCGTTGGATGCTGCGGCGGTAATAGAATTCTCTCCGATGAGAATAATAAGCCTCATAACTACGGACAGATCATGATGTCTGATGCTATCGCAACCTGCACAGGTGCCGTTCTTGGTACATCTACCGTTACCACCTTCGTTGAGTCTGGCGCAGGCGTTTCCGCAGGCGGAAGAACCGGTCTTACCTCGTTCACAACTGCTTGCATGTTCTTCCTTGCAATGTTTGCTATGCCTCTCTTTGCGGTTATTCCCGGCGCTGCAACCGCATCCGCTCTTATTTACGTTGGCGTTCTTATGATGAAGAACAACGTAAAGAACATTGATTTCGGCAATGCGATCAATGCAACCAGCGCATTCCTTACCATAGTAGTAATGGTTCTTTCTTACTCTATCACCAAGGGTATCGGCGTAGGACTTCTTTCTTACACCATCATGTCCGTTCTTTCTTACGTAGTAGAGCTTATCATCTCTCTTGTCAAGAAGACCGAGAAGCCGGAGTGGAATGTTTCTGTAGTTGCGATAGTTGTATCGCTCCTCTTCACGGTATACTTCTTCGTTCCCACCGTGCTTTAATTTGTAATAAACGAGGCTGCCTCAAATTTGCATTTGAGACAGCCTCGTTTTTATGCTGAATTTAAAATTGAAAGCTTATTTTTCTATTACCTTCTTGCACCAAGTGCGTTTGTTGCATTTTGGGCACTTTAAGTATCGAGTCGTTCCCATATGCATAGCATTAAGCGCCTGCTTATAGGTAGGTACGATCTCGTGACCGCAATTTTTACATTTGTAAGCGCCAACACTGACTTCAAGCTTTAGCGCATAGAAGCACGGTATTAAAAATACAACGCAAATACCAAGAATTGCAACAAGCTGCCACACTCCTTCGGGTATAATGAATGCAGCGATAAGGATACCTGCAAGCAGCGCCGTTATACTTACGATCATAATTGCCCACATAGAAGCCCAAATAGTTTTATTCTTAGTCTCTATTTCCTTCGCCATATCAAGCAAAAGCTTTTCATTGTTTTGATTGTTTTCCATACTGATTTTCTCCCCACTTAATAATTCATTTACACTGATACCGAGAATATCACAGAGCTCAAGCATTATCGAAGTATCAGGCATTGAGATGCCTCGTTCCCACTTGGATATTGCTTTATCGGTGATACCGAGCTTTTCGGAAAGCTGAGCTTGCGTTAAGCTCTTCTGCTTTCTGCAATTTGCAATAAATTTGCCTATTTTCAATTGATCCATAGGTTCCTCCTTTCGCATACAGTATAACCGCATTTTGAAAAAAAGTACACCTACCGTTGGTTTAGTGAGGAGAAATAAACCGTTGGTAGAGCGTTTTTAACAGTAAAAAATTATTTAATAAACCGAGGAGACGGGAATTTCGCCCTTGGCGAATATTTCCACACTCTGCGCCCGGAAAGCGAGCTTTCCGATCTTCGAGTGAGAAATGTGAACCCGATTCGCGCGACTAATCTGAGTGCTAACAAGGCACGCTTAGAAGCATAGTGCGAGCAACGTGTAAAGCGCGAGCAGGTTCAATGGGAGTCTCCCACACTTTTATTTGTGAGTAATCTGAATTTTTAATACCATATTAAAATGGGTGCAAATTTTGGAATTATGGGTGCATTTTGGTGAAAGGCTTTGCACCTATTTTTATTCTAAGTATTATGGTTTCTTTATGGATTTGCTTAACGAAAATCAAACCATTAAAATCAACATTTATTTTAACCATGCATCAGGTATATGAATGAAACATTTCCAAAAATTCTTGATGCAGATTCATCCATTCTTCTTTAAAAATTGCTTTTTGTTTTAAAATTGCTTTAGCTCGTTGCCTATATTCATATTTTTCGTCTTCCTCTAACATCATAATTCTCATTCTTGAATCGCCACAAAATTTATAATACGGAGCAATAAGGTCTAAGTGAGCAATTATTTCATTACATAATCCAATAAAGCCGCATTTGGATAAAAGAAGTTTCCTTTTGATTTGTCTATATGTTTCGAATACCACAGACACGAAGAAATATTCATCCCGTGTCAAAGATTTTTTTGCATCAAGCAAATTTACGATTGCAGATACTATTTCGCTTGGTGTAAAAAACGCAGTTTCGTTTTCATTCTTGAAAATTTTGTTTACCCTAAATCCATATGTAAATATGCTCATATTTTATAATCCTTTACTATGCATTTAATATTTCTTTTATTCTGGTTGGAACATTTTTTAATTCTACACAACCGTAATTTAAATGGCTGTTTCCTGAATACTCACACAAAACAAATGCGGAAAAATCGGTTTCAACTGCAAACAATCTAACTTTTTCTGCTTCGGTATGCACCAAAAAAATAAAAACGTTTTGGCATATTGAGTTCGGGGCATATCTGAAGGAATATACAATAGCAAGTTCTCCATCTAAATTCTCAATGGATATCGCACAAAGGCCCACAAGTGTATGAGGCAGTGGCGCATGCGGTATTGTAGCACACACATTAAGTAAAAAAATACCAGCCTCATCTCCTCTAATATTGTTCGTAAGTCTTGCTCCACCATTATCTTTTAACCTTGAATAAATAGCATCCAACTCATCGCACAAATCATTTTCTGCCGCACCTTCATCCTTATCGTCATCGTAATAATTGTCGGAATATTTGCCTAATTTATGTTCACGGTTAAAATCATCGCAAAATTTTTCTATTTCGCCATCTACATCTATTCCTTCGCCTCTCATATCTTGTTTAGCTTTCTCGACCAAGTTATGAGCTATTTCTCTTTTTTGTTCAAATGACAGGCTGTTCCAATCGTCATTATAGGATTCTTTATCAATTGCATGTTGTAAAGCCACTCCAATAATAATATCTAAGACCAACAAAACAATCCCCCAAATTAGTAGTGAACTGTTTCCGCTTACTGCACCACCTATAATCAAGCCAATAAGCAAAGGAAAAAGAATCTGCGTTAATGTTTTTGCTCCGTTCATTTTAATCATCCTATTTAGTAATTGATTTTGTTCTTACAAAAAAGTATCATTTTCAATGTCATAGTAATATCCGCCATTTTTACACTGCTTTCGCTTTATTGGCAAACCACTATCAATCAAATATTTCAAATTTCTCCCAACAGTTTTTCTCGTGCAAAATATCTCGATGTCGTTAAGATAATTAGCAATTACTGTTTGGGTAGCAGGGTAATCATACGCTGTGTAATTATATAAAATCCTAAAATATGTACTATGATAGTTTTCTTTAGTTTTTTCTGCATAACTAATACCCCCTCATTTATATTATAACAAATGCCAGTGGACAAAAAACGCCCTTCATAAGTAAAAACGAAAATAAAACAAAAAAAGTGCGGCAACCGAAGTTAACCGCACCGAAAAACGCAAACTCCGATTGTCGCGAAACAAATTTCAAGCAAATAGGGACAAGCCACGTATTCAAACCTGTTGGAATTTACGATTTTACCAAATTCTATGATTTGAATAATTATGGCTAAAAAAGGATATACCTATCCCAATAGATAAAAATATCCCTATAATTGCTTGATATGAAATTTGTTTCGCATACTTATTATACACCCTTTTAGAAAATATTTCAATAGTTTTGGGACAGAAAAAGAGAAGAATTTATAAAAAGACATAAATTGAACGATACCCTATAAATTGAACGAAAAGGGTATAAAGTGAACGATTTATATTTTACGGCTAAAACAAAAAAAGCTTGCGAGGATGAAAACCATCCCGGCAAGGCTTGTAAATTTAATGAAATCCTGCGTTGCATGATGAAATCCAAATAAATTTGGATGAAATATTCGGTGTGCCACCTCAGATGAAATCAAATCCGCCCCTCATCACCCCGCGTGAGCGGGATTTCATCGCGTGCGCATACCGCTTGCGGTATATTGCGTCATTCGGCGTGTCCGCCCGCCGAATAGCAAATTTCATCCACAAAGTGGATTTATTCCGACGAAGGCGGATTTAGTTAAAAAAGACTGCAATTTTGTATCAAAATTACAGTCTTTTTTGTGAGTAACTTATGGAAAGGATACAAAATTGAAAGCGGATGAATTAAGCAAAAACGGATGAGTTTTTTGAAAACGGTTTCAATTTTAATTATTCGGCTGAATTTATAGTCTGCTGACTATAAAATGATGTAAGATATTCAAGCTACATAATAATTTCGGTTTTAAAAAAATGCTCCTGAAAAGCAACCTTATCTAAAATTTCGTCTTTTGTAAAAGACAATCCTCTGGGAGCCACAACCAATTTATCTTCAACATCATCAAGTCGATGAATAATGGCAATCACTTTTCCAATGAATTCTTTAATGGGGTAATCCACCCCTAATATGTATGCATCTTGTTCTTCACCGTCCTCCGCAATTATACTGGGGATATATCCATAATTAACGGAATAAATTATGTCTTTATAATTTGGATGGTGAGAACCCAGTGGTCTATCAATGATAACTTTTACAATGTTTCCAATCATATTATCAACTATCCATATTGGTCTTTGTGGTATTGATTGAAGAAATCAACATTCTTCTGATAGCACTGCAATCGTGTAAAAGGGATTTCAGAACATCATAGGTAAAAATCTCGGATTTTTGAATAAGTTCAAGCCAATATTCCGTTTCATAACATTCCTTTAACGCAATTTGAAGCTTGGATATAAAATCTGCCTTGCTGTGAGCATATTTTGCTTCACGAATATTAGCACCAATAGATGTCGCACTACGCTCCAACTGATTGATAAGAGAATAGTGCCCCTTAATGCCGTCAGTCACTTTCA
>JAFTQV010000072.1 GCA_017462605.1 Clostridia bacterium
AACGATAAAAGCCTCCCTTGTGTAAAGGGAGGTGGCGCGCGAAGCGTGACGGAGGGATTGTAATGCAGCGAAAACATAATAAAGATATTGTTCCAACCGCGAAAATGCTACGAAAAAATATGACCAAAGAAGAAAAGCATCTTTGGTATGATTTTTTGCGCGCATATCCCGTCCGATTTGCTCGTCAAAAGGTTCTCGGAAGGTATATTGCAGATTTTTACTGCGCAGCGGCAAAGCTCGTCATAGAGCTTGACGGATCGGGGCATTATACCGAAGAAGGAAAGAAATACGACGAAGAAAGAACTGCTTTTCTTGAAGAATACGGATTGACGGTTATAAGAATACCGAACACGGAAATACATAAGAATTTTCGTGGTGTTTGCGAATATATTGATCATGTCGTAGAACAATCCCTCAGTCAGCTTCGCTGACAGCTCCCTTTACACAAGGGAGCCTTTTTTGTTCATCTATACCTCGTCAATTTTCTTGACAACTACTGACTTAATTAAAGACAACAAGATTTTTGCTAAAAGCAACGCAAAGGCACTTTTGACATTTATATTTCAAAAGCTCTTTGATTACCTTCCGGGAGGTAGAAAAAAGCCTCCCTTGTGTAAAGGGAGGTGGCGCGCGAAGCGTGACGGAGGGATTGTAAAAGTTAGTTTTAGCGTGGAAACAATCCCTCACCGCCTACGGCGGAGCTCCCTTTGCACAAGGGAGCCTTTGGTTTGTGCGAGCTTTTCGTATAGCAAAATGATCGTAATTTTGTTGTAGTCTTTAGTTAATACAGAAGAAGCACTGCATTTGTGTCCACAAACGCAAAATACGGCATGCCTCTTTCGAGATATACCGTATTTTTGAAAACTGTCCTTTAGGGCGCAACCCCAATCAGCAATCTTTTTTTGCTATTTTTGTAAATGTTTGTTATATTTTACTGTATAAATCCGATGTGCTTAAGCCAGAAGGCGAGGTCGCCCGACCACCTTGCGACAGAGGGGAATTTTTCAGCAAGTCCGAGCCCGTGGTAGCCTTCGGGATATACGTGAAGCTCGCATCTGACGTTCTGCGTGTGAAGAGCGGCAACGTACTTGAGAGTAGACTCTACCTTGACGAGCGCATCGGTCTCGGTATGCCAGATAAATGCAGGCGGAGTCTTCGGGGTGACGTTTCTTATAGGGTTAAGCTTATCGACGCCTGCGAGCGATTGACCGAGAAGGTTGATATACGAGCCGTTATGGCTTTCGTAATCGGTTACGGGGTAGCAAAGTATCTGCGCATTGGGAAGGAAGTCTACCTTATCTATCTCGTCCTTTCCCTCTCCTGCGATCGGGAGAGTGTATGTTGCGGCGGTAGCGGCAAGGTGACCGCCCGCAGATGAACCCATAATGGCGATCTTGCCCGGGTCTATACCGAATTTTTCGGCATTGGCTCTGACGTATCTTATAGCCCGTCTTGCATCAAGCAGAGGTATCGGAAATCTATTCGGCGCAACTCTGTATTCAAGGACGAAGCAATTCATTCCGATCGAATTCAAGAACTTGGCATAGCCCTCTCCCTCGTGGGGCGCGCGCCTTCCGTAGCCTCCGCCCGGGCATATGATAACCGTGCCGTCTGCGCGGCACTCTTCCGCTTTATAATATTCGAGTGTGGGTATCTCCGAGCCCTCTACGTATCCCGGGGCATCGTCCCAAAGCTTTATAGCTTCCATAATTACTTTTCCTTTTTTCTGAAAGACTTGGTTATAAAATTCCATATCCTGCGGCGAATTCTATTCTGCTTCAGGGTCTGGTCTATCTTGCTTCTATCAAGCTTTCTGCCGCGCTTTGAGATCTTCTCATACTGATCATAGGTATATAGCTCTATATTCGCGCAGAACTCGCATACCTCGGGGCTTTCAAAGTCCTCTGCGGGGTGATTCTGCCAGCCAAGCTGGGCATCGTAATTTTCACGGAGCAATTTCCAGAAATGCTCTTTAGCGTCCGAGCCGAGAAGCCCGAATATGTAGAAGCAACGGCTCGCCGTGAGGTTCAGAAATCCCTTCGCAAGAGGCTGATACATACCGCCCTTCATAAGGAATTCCTTTATCTTAAGATAAACAGCGGGCACCTGAGAGTAATACTTCTTGAAGCGCTTCGCTCTGCTCTGCTCGCTATAAATTCTATGGTGAATAAGCACGTCAGGCACGAGGCTGACACGCTCCGCAAAAGCAAGCGAGCAGGTCGTGAAATAAACGTCCTCAAACATCATAACGTCCGGAAGGAACTGTATATTCTTCTCGATAAGGAAGGTCTTTTTGAACATTTTATTCCAAGCAGAGCCTGTTGTTGACTGAAGAATAAAATCGGGATACTCGTTTTTCGAGGTTACGATACCGTCTCCGTATATCTTATTATGCACGGTGTCCGCATTTTCATAGAACCTTGCTTTTTTACTGTTGTATATATCGTACTTGGTGATAGCTATATCAAGATCGTTGTCCTTTGACTTCCTGTAAAGCTTTTCAATAAGCGCAGGCTCAAAGAAATCATCCGCATCGAGGAAGATAACGTACTCGCCCCTCGCTCTTTTGAGACCCGCGTTTCTTGCCATGGCAGGACCTGCATTGGTCTCCGTGACTATTCGGACGCGCGTATCCGCCTTCTGATATTCCTTTAAAATATCAAGTGTGTGGTCAGTAGAGCCGTCATCCACGCATATTACCTCGATATCGCGGAAGGTCTGGTCAAGAACGCTGTCCATACAAGGGCGTATGAAATCATACGCGTTATACACGGGAATGACCACCGTGACGGTGACTTTTTGATTTTCTGTATTCTCTATAATCTCGGGTTTATCACTCATATTAAAAATCCTCCGAGTATCGGTTTAGGAAATGCGAAAAATGTAAATATTTATACAAGTATATTTTACCACTTTTGTAACCGATTGTCAATAGCGCATTTAGGCAGACTCTAATAAAAACGACAGAAACATTGCAAACGCAGTGTCTCTGTCGTGCTTTTATTAAAATTCTGCTTCTCCCCTCGCCTTAAGGGGATTTATGTAGCTGTTAACTAGGAAGAATCTCGTACTGCTTCTTAAGCTTATCAAGGTTGGTCTGCTTAGCGCCAATGAGAGACTTGTAAATATCGCTCATATTATCCATCTGGAACTTTGCAGTAACGATAAGGGTGTGCCATCTGTTCTGCTCGGCGCCGGGCTGAGTATCCTCGTAGTAGAATCCGATCGCGTCCTCGAAGAGCTTATCAAATCCGCTGCCAAGGTTGCTTCTTATATATTCAACCATCTCAATGTTACCGTCAAGACCCGATGCCGTGTCATAAGTAAGATTGTAGTTGTAGTAGTGGTCTACGATCTCCTTTGAATGCTCCGTCTGATACTGAAGGAATGCAGAGCACTGAACGAACTTAGATGTGCAGAATGCGATACCGCCCGCACGGCCGACAACGTGGATCTGAGTGCGGTACTCGTCACCTTGCTTATAGGCAGGAACGGGAACAACGCCAAAGCCACCCTTGTTGCCCTTCTTCATTTCCTGGTATGCTTCGTACTCAAGATTACCGAGAATGATAACGCCTCCGAAGAGGATCTTACCACTGGTAAACTGCTTACGAACGCCAAGAAGAGGAGTCTTTTCCTCAATGCTCCTGGCATCAGAGGAGGTTACGCACATAACGCCGGTCTGATCGAAGAGCCAGGAGAGCTTCTTGGTAAGAGCATCAAGCTCGGGGTTTTCAGCAGGATAGCTATATCCTGACGCATCAGAACCTGCGGGCTTTGTAACAATTGAAACAGAAGATGAGTAAACCATAGCAGCTGCAGGAAGACCATTCTGAGCAAGAACGAATCCGAGCTGGTCGTTGATCTGCTCGTCACCGGAGCAGTTGCTCATGCCGGTCTTGTAAGCCTTTGCAGCATACTGTGCTACTCTGTCATAATTCCACTTGAGATCCTGAACCTCATAGAAGAAGTCTTCGATATTCTTCATGCCGTCCTCATTGTAGTCCTCGACCATATCGCCTGCGATAGAGTTGTAAACGTTAACGTTTACGGGAACTATGAAGAATGCGCGGATAAGGTCGATAAAGTAATCGGATGCTACAATGTAAATTTTGTTGCAGTCAAGGGTAAGCGATGCCATGTAACTAGACATATAGCCGTCATGATGTAAATCGAAATAGTTAGCGCCCGCATAGTTGCCCGATCCATGCTGTCTCGAATAAATGTTTGCGAACGAACCCTTAAGAGAAGTACAAAGCATATCGGTTATGAAGTTGCAGTACATATCGGGAGTGTTCTTCGTCTTGTTTGAAACCTCTTCGAAAATTCTATTGATGTTCTTGGAGTATCCATATGTAGCCGCATCATCGGTGATGTTCCAAAGGTAGGTTACTTCAACGCTAGTGTTGATGTAAGCATTCTCGTTTCTCTGGGCGATAAGAGTATCGATTGCCTCTGAGTTATCGTACTTACCTGCAAGGTATCTCTCGCATCCGGAGGAAAGCTCCTGATTATTAGAGCAAAGAGTCATCTGGAAAAGAAGGTCGGTAGTATCATATGTAAGATCCTTCCACCACTCTTCGCCAAGAGGATTCTGGGGAATGTATCCGATGGTGGAGGAACTATATCGCGCATATAGGGTTATTTTGCCTGTGCTTGTGCCGGAAATATGAGTTACATATTTTCCATATTCATCGTACCAGCCGTCAAATACCTTTCCCGCAGGGGGAGTTGCGGCGATGAGTTCTGTTTTTGGCGATGCAATATTATACGATAAGGGGTTTCCGCTTGCATTAGTACCCTCGCCAACAACGTATTCAATAGTATATTCGATATAAGAGAAATCAGCTGTATAAGCTTTATTGCCGTACGAGCCCTTAGGAATATAAATGAGGTTCTCAAGAGAGTCACCGTTTTTCCAACCTCTGAACTCTTTTCCCGCGTGATATATTCCCGAAATTGTAATTGGATCGCTCTCAATACTGTAATTTATTATCTTTGAGCTACCGTTATCGTAATAATTATAAAGAGTGATCGTATAGATAATAGGCTTCCATATAGCGGTATAGGTTTTATTACCCAAGCTTCCCTTAGCAATTCTTATTTCGCTGATAAGGGTATCATTTCCCTCATTCATCCAGCCTGCAAATGTATATCCAAGGCGCTCGGGAGCCTCAACGATTATCTCGTCGCTCTCAATAGTGTATTTTACTGTCTTGCTGCTTCCGTCCGCATTATTATCCTCAAGAATAACACCGTAAGTAATAGGCGTCCAATTTGCGGTATAGCTTACGTTTCCTACGCTACCCTTACTTATTTTCAATTCTTTAAACGGAGTTGAAACACTTTCGGACGTCCAACCGTCAAACGTATATCCATCACGCTTCGGCGCGGTAACGACTATTTCGTCGCTTTCCACGGTAAACGTCTCGGTCTTTGCAGATCCGTCTGCCTCATAATTCTCAAGCTCAAGAGTGTATTCCACAGGCTGCCATTTTGCAACAAGCTCCATATCCTCGGTTACCGAATAGCCGATAAAGCTCCACTCAATGTCAAGATAATACCAGCCAAGGAATACGTATCCCGCGCGGCTGGGAGTTGTTTTAGGTGTGGCTATCTTATTACCGTGAGCAACGGTAACGCTATCATAGCTGTCATTGCTTCCCGACTTGAATGAGATTTCGTATTCCTTTACCGCAGGAGATATGTTTTCAAACTTGCTCTCGATTTTCTCAAGCTTATCCTTAACCTCGCTCAATTCATCCGAAAGCTCAGCTATAAGCTTATCAATCTCGGCAAGCTTTGCATTGTGCTCGGTTTCGATATCAAGAAGCCTTTTTTCAAAGCTTTGTATGCATTTCTCTATATCCTCGGCGTTTTTTTCTATCTTCTTTTCAAGCTCGGTGAGCTTTTCGTTATATTCCTTGACAAGCTTTTCTTTCTTCTCTTTGTTATTTTTCTTATCGTCTTCAAGCTTATCAAGCTTCTCACGGTACTCGGCAAGTATCTCGTCAAGGGTCTGATTCTCGCCGTTGCCCATAAGGAGGAACGTTACGCCCGAAAGCATCACCTCGTCGGGGTCGCCGCCTGCCGCCTCGATCTTTGACGCATATTCGGTTTTTAGATCGGCGATTTCACCGTCAAGCCTTGCGTCCTCTTCATTTATATCGGAGAGCGCCTTTTCGTGCTCACTCTTAAGAGCCGAGAGCGCGGCTTTATCGTCGGCATCCGTCTTATTAAGCGAAGCGAGCGCCGATGCGTACTCGCCCTCAAGAGCAGATTTGGTTTGCTCATAGGACTCTTTTTCACTGTCCTTAGTAGCTTCAAGCTTGGTTTTCATTTCGTCCACTTCTTTATTCGAAGCATTGCAGGACGCAAACGAAAAAACGGCTGTGATGCATAAAGCAAGAAGCAACATCAGAAGTATCAGCTTTTTCATAGTCATTTCCTTTCGGTGATGATTTGTATTAATATTATCGCGTATGAAAATTATAGCACACATAAAACGCGTTGTCAATAGAAAGCTCCTCAGTCAATCGACAGAGGAGCTTAATATCTTTAAATTAAATTTATTGATTATTCCGCATCGTCAACAGTATCGGGATCGAAGGTTGCTGCGCCCTCGGGCTCTTCATCCTTCTTCTCGGTGTCAACGACCTCGACAGAGCGGTACTTGGTAAGACCTGTACCTGCGGGGATGAGCTTACCGATAATAACGTTCTCCTTAAGTCCGAGAAGCTTATCCTGCTTACCCTTGATCGCAGCCTCGGTAAGAACCTTGGTGGTCTCCTGGAAGGAAGCGGCGGAAAGGAAGGACTCGGTCATAAGAGATGCCTTAGTGATACCGAGGAGCATGGGAGCCGACTCTGCGTGGCGAAGAGCGATCTCGCCTGCCGCAATTCTGGCATCGATCTTCTCGTTTTCCTCGCGAAGCTCAAGAATATCAACGGTGGTTCCCGAAAGAAGCTCGGTGTCACCGGGATCCTCGATGCGAACCTTTCTTGTCATCTGGCGGGTGATACACTCGACGTGCTTATCGTTGATCTCAACGTCCTCACCGCGGTAGACCTTCTGTACCTCGCGGATGATGTAGTCATAAACCGCATCGATACCGCTCATATGAAGAACGTCTGCAGGGTTAAGGAAGCCTTCGGTGATCTGCTGACCGCGCTCGACCTTCTGACCGTCCTCAATGCAGAGGCGCATTCCGAAGGGTATTTCGTAAACGATCTCGCCCGAAGCAGGCTCAACGGGATTCTGAATGATAACCTTGGAGAGCTTCTTATCCGACTGGATACGAGCTACACCGGTATAAGCGGTAACGATAGCGGGCTTCTTCGGCTTTCTTGCCTCGAAAAGCTCCTCAACTCTGGGAAGACCCTGAGTAATATCCGAACCTGCGACACCACCGGTATGGAAGGTTCTCATCGTAAGCTGAGTACCGGGCTCACCGATAGACTGCGCTGCGATAACGCCGACAGACTCACCGATAGAAACGGGGTTGCCATGCGCAAGGTCAGCACCGTAGCAATGCACGCAAACGCCGCGCTTAGCAAGGCAGCGAAGAATAGTTCTTACCTCAACAGAGGTGATGCCTGCATCAACGATCGCCTTTGCGGAATTCTCGTCTATCATATAGTTTGCGGGAACTATAAGCTCGCCTGTCTCTTCATTTACTACGTCATTTACCGTGTAACGTCCAACGAGACGGTCAAAGAGCTTTTCAACTACGTTGTCTCCCGTCTTGATATCCGAAACTACGATACCCGAAGTAGCTCCGCAGTCTTCCTCGCGGATGATAACGTCCTGTGAAACGTCAACGAGACGGCGGGTAAGGTAACCCGAGTCTGCGGTACGGAGAGCAGTATCCGAAAGTGACTTACGCGATCCCTTAGCACCCATAAAGTACTCGAGCATCGTAAGACCCTCACGGAAGTTTGATTTAATGGGAATTTCGATCGTCTTACCGTTGGTAGCAAACATAAGTCCGCGCATTCCGGCAAGCTGTCTCATCTGCTTCATAGAACCACGGGCTCCCGAAGAGCAGATCATGTTAAGCGAATTGTACTTATCAAGGTTTGCGATAAGAGCGTCGGTAACGTCGTTGGTGGTCTTATCCCAAACGGCGATGACCTGCTTATATCTCTCATCGTCCGAAAGCTCGCCCCAATTGTAAAGCTCGGTGATCTCCTCGACCTGCTTTGTTGCGCTTTCAAGAAGCTCCTTCTTCTTCGGGGGAATGGTCATATCGTAAACCGATATGGAGAGAGACGAACGGGTCGAATACTTATAACCCATAGCCTTGATATTATCGAGAACCGCCGCAGCCTCAGCAAAGCCGTGATGCTTGATAGTGAGGTCAACGATCTTCTTCAGCTCCTTGCTCGTGGTTGCGAAATTGATCTCGAGGCTGAAGGGATCCTTCGAGCGGTCTACGTATCCGAGATCCTGAGGGATCTTGGAGTTGAATATAAGTCTTCCGTAGGTAGCGTCGATAATTGCGCTCTTCTCTTCTCCGTCTATCATCTTGGTGACGCGAACCTTGATAGCCGCGTGCATACCGAGAAGCTTATTCTCATAAGCCATCTCAACCTCGTCGAAGTTACGGAATACCTTGCCCTCGCCGATCTCGCCGGGGCGGTCTATCGTAAGGTAGTAAGAGCCGAGGACCATATCCTGAGAAGGAACGGTTACAGCCTTACCCGAAACGGGCTTAAGAAGGTTATTTGCCGAGAGCATAAGGAATCTTGCCTCGGCCTGAGCCTCGCTCGAAAGCGGAACGTGAACGGGCATCTGGTCACCGTCGAAGTCCGCGTTGAAAGCGGGACATACAAGGGGATGAAGCTTGATAGCTCTACCCTCAACAAGTACAGGCTCAAACGCCTGGATAGAAAGGCGGTGAAGTGTGGGCGCTCTGTTCAGAAGAACGGGATGCTCTTTGATAACGTACTCAAGCGCGTCCCATACCTCGGGAGCAATTCTGTCTACCTTCTTCTTTGCGTCCTTAATGGAGTTAGCCTTCTGAG
>JAFTQV010000073.1 GCA_017462605.1 Clostridia bacterium
ATAATTTAAAGAGCAAGAATATCTGACCGAAATGTCATTTATTCTTGCTCTTTTGCTAACAAGTGTTTTCAATTATTCGATTAAAACACTCTTTTTGGCACGAATGAAATATAGTCTGCTGAAATTATATGCATATCTATTCCCTCAAAAGAAATCTTTTCGGGTATGGTATAATTTCCATGTATATGACCGTAATAAAGAGTGCGAACCTCGTATTTTTTCAGTATGTCAATAAGTCCTCTGCATATCTCATCTCCGAAAACAGGAGGGAAGTGCATAAAAGCGATAATAGGATTTCCGCTGGCGGCTCTGAGCTCAGATGCCGCCTTGAGACTCGTCTCAAGCCTCAATTCCTCGCGGCGAACGAGTTTTGCAAAGTCGGTCTTATTGGGCAGAGTAGCATTCTTTTCCTCGAAGAACCAGCCGCGTGTACCCGCAACGATAAAACCGTCGCATTCATATGCATTATTAAAAAGGAAGGAGATAGAATTTATCCCGTTTTTCTCGAAATGCTCCGAGTGCTTTTTCATAGTGGTCCACCAGAAATCGTGGTTGCCTTTTCCGAGTATCTTTTTTCCGGGAAGAGAGTCGAGAAACTTAAGATCGCTCGTCGCCTCGTCGAGCGAAAGCGCCCACGAAATATCCCCGGGGATAACGACGGTATCGTCATCTGTTATGAGATGCCGCCAATTTTTTTCAATTTTTTCCATATAAGACGTCCATCTTGCGCCGAATACTTCCATTGACTTATTCGTTGTGCTTAATGTTGAAAGATGGAGATCTGCGATTGTGTAAAGCGGCATTATTTTCCTTTCCGATCCGAAAATAAATTCGTATAATGCGAAGGATAACGGATCATAATAGTTATTGCAGGGTAGAGTTATCCTGCAGAAAAGAGGATCAAACGATGGAAGAAAGAAAGTACGAGACCGATCAGGGCTGCGAGCGCCATAAGCATATTAAAGGCATCAATTGCAACGTTGAGAATTGCGTCTATAACGACGGTAAATGCGAATGCTACGCAGGAGAGATCAGCGTAGGTCCGCACGACGCTAAATGCTCCGCAAACACGGTTTGCGCAACGTTTAAGCCTAAGTGCTATTGATCGGATACAAAATCCAATACAGCGTTATCCATAGCTTCTTTTCCGATGATATCGGAGTGAAGTATTTCTTTGCTTAAAACCGATGAAAGAGGAGTCGGAATTTGCGTTCCCGTCATGGACGAGAGCGCCCCGAGCGCCTCTGTATCGCCGACGGTGTTGATTCCGCCGAGCGAAACGTAAACGTCTTTTGCAAATTTGTATGGGGACGCAGTAGATACAACAAGGATTTTCCTCTCTGCCTTATGGGTATCCATATATTTTTCCGCGGCTCTCATGGCTACGGCAGTATGGGTATCTATAAGGTAGTTTTTGTTTTTAAAGGTTGAGAGGATCGTTTCTCTTGTCTCGCTTTCATCGGTATAAAAACCAATAAAGCTTTCTTTAATGATGCTAAAGACGTCGGCATCTATTTCATATCTGCCAAAATCCGCAAGCCTTTTCATATATTCTCTCGTCTTTTCCGCGCCTGCGGTGAGGAAGAGAAGTCTTTCAAGATTGGAAGAGATAAGAATATCCATAGAAGGAGAAATAGTTGCATGGAAGCTTCTGTTTCTATCGTAAACTCCGTCTTTAAGGAAGTCCGAAAGTACGTTATTAACGTTTGAGGCGCAGATAAGCTTTTCGATAGGAAGTCCCATAAGCTTCGCGATATAGCAAGCAAAAATATTGCCGAAATTACCCGTTGGAACACAAACGTCTATTTTCTCACCGAAAGATATTTCATCGGAATTTACCATATCCAGATACGCCGAAACGTAATAAACTATCTGAGGCACAAGTCTGCCCCAGTTTATGGAATTTGCGCTTGAAATGAATACGTTTTTATCATTTAAGATATTCGCAAAGGCTTCGTCTGCGAAAATCCTCTTGACGCCGTTCTGCGCATCATCAAAATTGCCGCGAATACCCTTGACAGAAACGTTTTTTCCTTCCTGGGTCTGCATCTGAAGCTTCTGCACACGGCTGACGCCGTCCGTGGGATAAAATACCTGGATCTTTGTTCCGGGAACGTCTCGATAGCCTTCAAGAGCGGCCTTTCCCGTATCCCCGGAGGTAGCGACCAGTATGAGCGCATCGCGCTTTTCATCCGTCTTTCTCAAGGCTCTGACAAAGAGCCTCGGCATGATCTGAAGCGCCATGTCCTTGAATGCCGATGTAGGACCGTGCCAAAGCTCAAGCGAATATAATCCGTCCGAAACCTTATGCACGGGGGCAGGGTGAATGCCGAATTTTTCTTCGCTATACGCGTTTTTGGCATCCTCAAGAAGCTCGGTGCTTGTGTAATCGGTCAGAAATTTACCGATAACAAAAGCAGCTCTTTCATTATACGTCATTTTTGAGAGAGTCGTAAAATCATCGGCAGAAAGCATGGGTATACTTTCAGGCATATAGAGACCGCCGTCCTCGGCGAGTCCTTTTTTTATGGCGTAAGCTGCGCTGACGCCGACATTCGTCTGACCTCGTGTGCTAATAAATTTCATAATAATCACCATTCCGTCGCCCGAAGGCGACTGCACAAAATTCTAATAAATTTTCGGAACCGCTTAAGCGGATATTCGGATCAAGGCTCCGAACAGCGAAAATTTGTGCGTGAATCAACCAAATAACTGATTGTTGCAAAGTTATTATTCACGCTAATCTCTATTCAGGTATTCCATTTTCGAACGTGAGCTGTGTTATAATTAAATGCTCCTTCGATGTAATTAATGCTGACAAGCCTTTTGTTTTCCTCTACGTAGACCTCGGCAACGTCGAATCTTATCATTTTATCCGTGAAATATCCGCCAAGGTACTGTCTCGCCGCTTGAATTATAGATCTTTGCTTTTCAGGCGTCACCGAAGAAGCGGGTCTCGGCTCGGCGGGATTTTCTTTGCCGATAGTCCTGGTTTTAACTTCAACGAAGCAAATAAATTCCTTATTCTCGGCAATCAAGTCTATTTCATGACCGCCTGCAACGTAGTTCCTTTCTTTTATCTTAAATCTGTGCTTTTTGAGATATTTACATACCTCGCCCTCGCCGACGTTGCCGACGTCGCGTTTTTCATTTTTTATCTTGAGTATATGCATCAGTTATCAAGAAATTTAAGAAACGTTTTTCTATGTATAGGAGAAGGACCGTACTTGCGGACTGCGTCCATATGCTCCTTTGTGGGATATCCCTTATGCTTCGCTATATTGTATTCGGGGTAAAGCTTATCAAGCTCTGCGCACTGCCTGTCTCTCGTCACCTTCGCAAGAATAGAAGCCGCCGCAATAGAGGAGCTTACCGAGTCACCCTTGACCACAGTCTCCGTCGGCACACTGAAGCCTCTGCTGCAGTTGCCGTCTATAAGCACGAAATCCGCCTTGACGGAAAGCGCCTCAACGGCTCTTCTCATTGCCAGCATTGAAGCATTAAGTATATTAATTTCATCGATCTCCTCAGGACTTGACTCGGCAATAGCATAAGCGATAGCCTTTTCCTTTATAATATCAAAAAGCTTTTCGCGCTTTTTCTCCGTAAGCTTCTTAGAATCGTTCAGCCCCTCGATCTCGATATCTCTCGGCAGAATTACCGCGGCGGCAACGACAGGGCCGCAAAGCGGACCTCTTCCTGCCTCATCCGTGCCTGCAATGGCGGTGAAGCCTTCCGCATAATGCTTATTTTCATATTCAAAGCTTGGCATATATCATTCCTCCGGTTCTTCGAGCGAGATCCTTCCGATAACTGCGCCTCTGAATTCATCAAGCAGCATATCCGCGCATCGCGACGAATTGATCGCTCCGCCGCTCATAAGCATTCCGCGCCGCCTTGCGACAAGCTCGAAAAGATCGTATCCGTCAAGATCTTTGCATTCATCTATATCCAGCTTATATCGGGAAGAGAATTTTTCGGGCGCAATATCCATAAGCCTTCTGCAAAGGATCATCGCCATCTCCTCGGTATCGAGTATCTTATCTCTTATTGCTCCGGTCAGCGCAAGATTTTCTCCCACGCGCTCGTCCTCGAACTTTGGCCAGAGAACTCCCGGCATATCAAGAAGATCTATTCCTATCTCGGTCTTTACCCACTGCTTATTGACGGTAACACCGGGGCGATCCTCGACCTTAGCGCGCTTTGCGCCTGCGAGCTTATTTATAAGCGAGGATTTGCCAACGTTGGGAATACCGACGATCATTGCCTTGAGGGTCCTACCGTCCATTCCCTTGGAGCTGTATCTTTCGAGCTTCTCGGAAAGAGTCTTTTTTATAGCGTCTGAAAGCGCCTTGATACCGTCTCCCTCGTGGGAGTCTATAAGCACGGCATTTTCGCCGCGTTTTTCATAATAAGCGATCCACCTTTTGTTTATCTCGGGATCGGCAAGAGAAGCCTTGGTAAGCACCGTGAGCTTAGGCTTTCCCTTGGTAAGCTTTTCAATTTCGGGATTTTTTGAGCTATACGGTATTCTTGCGTCAAGAAGCTCGAGAATAATATCAACGCTTCCGAGGCATTCTCCGATAAGCCTTCTGGTTTTGGCCATATGGCCGGGGAACCACTGTATTGGATTAACTGCCATTTTAAATCTTCCTTGCCGCAGGGGCTATTATTCTACCTTTCCGAACTTATCAAATGGATAGAAGCGGAAAAGGACCTTTCCAAGCACACCGTCATCGTCAATAAATCCTACCGCGTCGTCTCGCGAGTCGCTCGAAACGTTTCTATGGTCTCCGAGGACAAAAAGCTTTCCTTCGGGCACGGTACGCTCGAGGTATTCCTGAGGAGTGAAAAAATCATTATAAACGTAGTCCTCTTTAAGCTCCTCGCCGTTGACGAATACCGCGCCGTTTGAATAGATCTGAACCTTGTCTCCGGGAAGACCTATGACGCGCTTGACGATCGGCTTCTTCAGAGCGGTAGTGTAGTCAACGCAAACGATTATATCGCCTCTTTTCGGGGTATAGAAAAGATCGGAAATTATAAGATGCTCGCCCTCGAAAAGCGTCTGCTCCATAGAGCTTCCTTCAACCACCGTATGGCGGAAAAGGAACGTGGTAGCAAGAAGGACTGCAACAAGACTGAAAATAAACAGCTCAACGAAATCAAAAAGAGTATCGATTCCTCTCGGCTTTTCGGGGTCGTATTTTCTTTCTTTCTCGTCCTCATCGCCAAGTTCCTTATCATTTTCGCCGTCGTCGGCCGCGGGAGTGCCGTCAGCCTCATCGTCAAAAAGCGTAAGCTGAACGTATTCATCGTCATCCTCGGGCGGAGTATCGCTATCGTCATTCGGCTCGAGATTTGCATCAGCATCCTCGCCTTCGTTTTTTTTACCCTCGGTATCTATCGCGGTAATATCCGATATTTGATCTTTAGAAAGATCTTCATCGCTATCATTTCCGTCCGAAATAGCTTCAGCATCAGAGCTATCATCGCTCGGCTCACCGTCTTTTTGATCGGGGGAGATCTCTTTATCCGTATCACCTGCGTCAGACGTATCGTTAAAATTGGCTTCGGTATCATCGTCAACAACGTCTTTATCATTTATGTGATCATCGCTCGGCTCGTCAGGCAGCTCTATGCGGATCTGATCGGGATCGGGAGCATCCTGCGCGGGGAAAAAGGCATCGTCGTTTATCATATCATCGAGAAGATCACTCTTATGATTATCCTGCATGAGCATCCCCTTTCTAAATTAAATAATAATACATTTTATTATAACACAACATTTTTAAAATTACAACGCAAAACAGCCAAAAAAATAATAATTGCAAAAAAATCAAAAAAATTCAGAAAACCTATTGATTTTTATCGAATAATATGATATGATATCTACAACTGTGTTAAAAGCGATTTCGCTTTAAGATCAGCAATTCAGAGCAGTCCTCTGCGTAGCTCCGCACGAATGCTCGTAGTATTAAGGAGGGCCTAAAAATGGAAAAGATCCAGGCTTTTGTAAGTGAGCAGCTCAAAACTGAGGTTCCTCAGTTTGGCATTGGTGACGGTGTAAAGGTTTACATCCGCATCAAGGAAGGAGAAAAGACGAGAACTCAGCTCTTCGAGGGTACCGTTATTGCAAGACATGGCGGCGGAATTTCCGAAACCTTCACTGTAAGACGTGTTTCTTACGGCGTAGGAGTTGAAAAGACGTTTCCTCTTCATTCTCCCAACGTTGAGAAGATCGAAGTGTTCCGCCGCGCGAAGGTTCGCCGTGCGAAGCTCTATTATCTTCGTTCCAGAGTTGGTAAGGCGGCTAAGGTTAAGGAAAGACTTTGATTTCTTTTCTGCCTGCGAGCCGTTAAAATCGGCATAACCGCAACAAAAAAGAGGTGCTTTCAAAAGCGCCTCTATTTTGTATTATAAGGAAAGTGACCGATCAAGCCATAGTCTCAGGCAGCTTCTTTCCGCCGAGAATGTGGAAGTGAAGATGCTTGACAGACTGGCAGCCGTCCTCGCCCACGTTGGATATAACTCTGTATCCGCCCTCAAGACCGAGAAGCTTTGCAATCTTCGGAATAGCGAGAAGAACGCCCGAAACAGTATCGCGGTTATCCTCGGATACTTCGTCGATTGATGATATATGCTTTTTGGGAACAACAAGGCAGTGAACGGGGGCTTGCGGATTTATGTCAAGAAAGGCGTATGAGAATTCATCCTCGTAAACCTTTTTTGAAGGGATAGCACCTTCGATTATTGCGCAGAATAAGCAATCCATAATATAGTACCTTTCGTTTTTTCTTTAATTTTAGCACAACTTTGATGAAAATTCAAGTAAGGAATGAAATTATGCCATATAAAAAATACAGTTTGCCCGAATACCCCGTAAAGCTTGATATGTGGGATATAATATCTCGGGATAAGAGAAGGATCGCCGTTTACGGAATGGGCAACGGCGCAGATAAGCTTTTTGATAGGCTATCGAAGTACGGAAGAGCGCCGGATGCGGTCTTTGCCTCGGACGGATTTGTAAGGGGGCACAGCTTCCGCGGATATGAGGTGACAACGCTTGCCCGTGTCGAAGAGCAATTCGGAGAAGATTTTATCATTCTCGTTTCATTCGCGTCCTCGCGCCCTGAGGTAATAGATCTGATAAAAGGCATATCAGAGAAGCATACCGTTTTTATTCCCGATATGCCGGTTGCGGGTGAGGAGTATTTCGATAAAGACTTTTTCAATTCGCGCTATGAAGAAATATGCAAAGCATACGGCAGTCTTGCTGATGAGGATTCAAAGAATCTTTTTGCCGCAATGATCCGATATAAGCTTTTCGGCTCGCCGGAATACATTTTTAACTCCTTTTCATCCATTTCGGATATATATACTCTCTTGCCAAGCGATATATCGGCGGCAGTGGATGCCGGCGCTTATAACGGAGATACTGCAAAGGAGCTTATCAGCTTCCGTCCCGAAGTTGAAAGGATATATGCTATCGAGCCGGATAGAAGGAATTTCCGAAAGTTGAATAAGGTAATATCCGAGCAGGGGCTTGCCGACCGTGTGATCCCTTATAATTTTGCCGTATGGTCAAAGGACGAGGAGGGAAGCTTTATCGGAAGCGGAAACAGAAATTCCTCGGTCTCGTCAACCGCGTCTCACGAAAATAAAAAAGAAAACGTATTGCTCGCAAGGATAGATACTCTTGTTAAAGATAAAATAGATTACGTAAAGTATGACGTAGAGGGTGCGGAGCTTGAAGCGCTCTTGGGAAGCTCCGAGCTTATCGAAAGGGATCGCCCCGCGCTTCTTGTGTCTGCGTATCACAGGAGCGAGGATGTATTTTCCCTTGTGAATTATCTTTCGGAAAAATATCCCTTCTACCGACTTTTTATGAGAAAAACTCTGTGCTTCCCGGCATGGGAGATAGCTATTATTGCAAAAGCTATTGAAAATCATCTTGAAATATGTTAAAATCAAACAGTACAAAAATAAACGGAGGCAACGCACGTATGAAAAGACCCGAGATACTTTCACCTGCGGGTAATTTTGAAAAGTTAAGATCGGCGATACTCTACGGTGCAGATGCCGTATATCTTTCAGGTAAAATATTCGGAATGCGCTCTGCGGCGGATAATTTTACCGTCACGGAAATGAAGGAAGCG
Organism: Clostridia bacterium; assembly: GCA_017462605.1. GTDB lineage: Bacteria > Bacillota > Clostridia > Oscillospirales > CAG-272 > UBA1740. Next base: position 8,160 of record JAFTQV010000073.1, read on the forward strand.
GTGGAGTATGCTCATTCATTTGGCAGGAAGGTCTATCTTACGCTCAATACTATGCCGAGAGAGAGCGAATACGAGGCGCTCAGAAGCTATCTTTCATCGCTGAAGGAGATACCTTTGGACGCGATGATCATCGGAGACATCGGGGTGCTTATGCTTGTGCGCGAGATGCTTCCCGAAATGGAGATACATATTTCGACCCAGGCAAACGCCGTAAGCTCTCAGGACTGTATGGCTTGGTATAAGCTCGGTGCAAAGAGAGTCGTTCTCGCAAGAGAGCTTTCTCTTGAAGATATAAAGGCGATCAGAGCGTCGATCCCCGAGGAGCTTGAGCTTGAATGCTTTATTCACGGATCAATGTGCGTTTCATATAGCGGAAGATGCCTTCTCTCGGGTCATATGATCGGCAGAGATGCAAACCGCGGAATGTGCGCTCAGCCCTGCCGCTGGAATTATTCTATCAGAAATTATGAGATAACAGAGGAAAAACGCCCTGAATTATCAATGCCGATCGAGGAGCATAACGGCGAGACCTTTATTATGTCAAGCCGCGATACCTGCATGATAGAGCATATTCCCGAGCTTATCGAGGCAGGAATAAACTCTTTTAAAATAGAAGGTAGAATGAAATCCGCGTATTACGCAGCCGTTGTCACAAATGCTTACAGAATGGCGTGCGACAGCTATTTTTCAGGGAACTATAAATACGATCCCGCATGGTACCGCGAGCTTCTTTCGGTAAGTCACAGAAATTATGCAACCGGGTATTATTTCACCGATTCCTATTCCGATGCGAATATCGCGGAGGATGCAGGCTATATCAGGGAGAAGGCATATCTTGCGGTCGTTCTGGAATATAATAAAGAGACGGGCGAGGCGCTTATGTCTCAGCGCAATAAGCTGACTCTCGGAGAGCCTCTCGAGGTGATCTCACCCGGTAAAATCGGAGAGCCGCTTTTCTGCGAGGCGCTCTATAATGAAGCTCACGAGCCGATCGAGTCTGCGCCTCATCCGTATATGACCTTTTACATGAAGACGGATAAGGAGCTTAAGCGAGGCGATATCGTCAGAGCGGGGGAGAATTAAATGTGGTTTATAGAATTACTTAAAGCGATCCTGATCGGAATTGTCGAGGGAATAACGGAATGGCTTCCCATAAGCTCAACGGGTCATATGATACTCCTCGATGAATTCATCCAGCTTGACGTTTCCGATGAGTTCAAGGAAATGTTTTTCGTCGTTATCCAGCTCGGAGCGATAATTGCCGTTCCTTTGCTTTTCTGGCAAAAGCTCAATCCCTTCTCGGGAAGGAAGAGCGCGGAGGAGAAGAAAAGGACGTTTGACATATGGAAAAAGGTTATAATCGGCGTTATCCCCGCCGCAGTTCTCGGCTTTCTTTTTGACGATATTCTTGAAGAAAAGCTATACAATTCAACCGTTATCTCGATAGCGTTGATAGTTTACGGAATAGCTTTCATTCTTGTTGAATTTTTCAAATCAAAGCAAAAAAAGGAATACAGAGTATTGACGGTAAATGAGCTTAGCTATAAGGATGCGCTTGTCATAGGCGCGTTTCAGGTCTTGTCTCTGATACCGGGTACGTCACGCTCGGGATCCACGATCCTCGGCGGAATGCTTACGGGAGTATCGAGAGTTGCCGCTGCGGAATTTTCATTCTTTATGGCGATCCCCGTTATGCTCGGAGCATCATTTCTCAAGATAGTCAAGTTCATAATCGAGGGCTTCAGCGCAACTCCCTTTGAGATAGCATTGCTGCTTATCGGATCTCTTATCGCTTTTGCGGTATCTTATTTCGTTATTAAATTCCTGATGGATTTTGTAAAGCGTCATAGCTTTACGGCGTTCGGTGTATACAGAATTATACTCGGCGCTTTGGTTCTTGGATACTTCCTGATCGCAAAATAAATATACGGCTTCTATACAACGATCAATTAAAGATCAAATGTATAAAAGCCGTATTTTTTTGTAAAATACTAACTAAAGTTTTCAAAATCAAGTTAATATCAGCAGAATTCGATCTTGCCGTCTGAGCTGACAGACTTGATTTTTGCAAGAGATTCGATGCGGTAACCGCGCTTGCGGATGTTATCGCCGCCGCGCAAGAATGCCTTCTCAATAGCTATCCCGCAGCCAACGACCTTCGCGCCCGCCGCTTCCACTATGCTGATGAGAGCGCGAAGCGCGCTTCCGTTTGCAAGAAAATCGTCTACGATAAGCACCTTGTCGCCCGATGAGATAAGCGGCTTATCCACAGTAACGTTATAAGATATGCCGTGAGTATAGGAGACGACCTTCGTGGAATAAGTATTATCCGAGCTTGGCACGCTCTTTCTCTTCTTGGCGTATACCATAGGCACTCCAAGCTTAAGCGCCGTAATAGCAGCGATAGCTATGCCCGATGCCTCGATGGTGAGAACCTTTGTGATACCTTCGCCTTCGAAAAGCCTTGCCCATTCGGAAGCTAATTCATCGGTCAGCTTCGTATCGATAGATTGATTTAGAAAGCTATCGACCTTAATAACGTCGCCCGAAAGGACTTTGCCGTCCTCAAGTATTCTTTTTTCAAGAAGCTCCATACGTTTGCCTCCTTTCGTGAAATGTTTTATGTATTTAAACTGTTTTCGCCCAATCGATCGGCTTTCTGCCATTCTTTTCAAGAAACTCGTTTGCAAGTCTGAAATGGTTGCATCCGAAAAAGCCCGCGTATGCTGAAAGAGGACTCGGATGTGCGCATTCGAGGATAAGATGCTTTCCCGCGGGGATCAAAGCCTTTTTCGCTCTTGCGTTTCCGCCCCAGAGTATAAAAACCGTGGGCTCATCTTTTTTTGCGACCGCAGAAATTATCCTATCTGTAAGTATCTCCCAGCCGCGCCCTTTATGGCTCTGCGGCTGACCCTCTCTAACCGTTAAAGTGGTGTTGAGCAGCAGAACGCCTTGTTTTGCCCAGCCGGTAAGCTCGCCTGTCTTTGGTGGAGTCATTCCGTATTCGGAGTTTAGCTCCTTGAAAATATTTTGTAGCGAAGGAGGAAATTTTACTCCGGGAAGCACGGAAAAGCAAAGACCGTGAGCCTGACCCTCACCGTGATAAGGGTCCTGACCGAGGATGACGACCTTCGTATCTTTATACGAGGTGTATCTCAGCGCATTATATATATCGTCCATTTTAGGATATATTTTTTTCGTTTGATATTCAACCTTAAGGAATTCGCGCAAGGAGAGATAGTAATCACTCCCGAATTCATTTCCTATAACGTTATCCCAATCGTTGCCAAGCTGAAACATTTAATTGCCCTCTGTTCTTGTTTTCAATTATAGTGTATCACAATAATCGGTCCTTTTCAACGGTTTTTAATGAAATTTAACCATATTTTCGTATTTTATTAAAAAAAACGGCTTAAGCATATGCCTAAACCGTTTAGCATTATTAAATCAAAAAATTACTTTCGATTATTTTCTTGCACCCCTTGGGCGAATAGGTCCAGTTATCTATATGAGCGATCTCGCTCGGATCTATAAAATATTCGGGAGAGGATCTCGCGATAGGCTCATCGACGGTATCTATAATGATCAGCTTAAGCTTCATTTTGTCGGGGATTATGCTTTTTATGTATACCGCCGCTGTTTGCTCGGGATATACGTTTTCTTTATATTCCGCAAGTCCCGCGAGATTTGGCGTCAGCTCAACGAAAATTCCGTAATCCTCAACGCTCCTTACTATACCTCTGACGGTCTCTCCTTCGGAGAACCTTTTTGCGTTTTCTTCCCAGCTGCCGAGCAGCTCTCTTTGCGTAACGTAAACTCTTCCGCGCTCATCAATGCTTTTGACTATCACGTAAGCAGACTCGCCGACGGTGAGTCTCACGGAGGGATGCGATATTCTTGATACGGAGATACAGTCTATCGATAAAAGCGATATTATTCCGCAGCCGATATCAACGAAAGCGCCGAAGCTTTCAAGATGAGTCACTCTTACCGGTATTATATCTCCCGGAATCAGATCGGATACGTAATTCAAATAGCATTCTCTTTGCGCCTCGCGCCTTGAGAGTATAGCTACCGTTATTCCGTTTTCGTCCTTAATAAAGCCTGTGACCTTAAAGCAGACGGGCTTGCCAACGCGCGTCAGTATCGCTATATCCTTGACCGGCTCTTTGCCTCTCGTGAATTCGCATTCCTCACGCGGTATAAGCCCAATGGCGCCGCCGCCCAGAGATACGTGAAGGTTGAAATTATGGTCGCAAAGAATAGCGGGAGCTTCGAGTATAGCCTGCCTTTCAAGAGCTGTCCTGAGTCCTGAAAGAGAAGAGATATACTCTCGGTTCTGAATTGTTGAGATCCTTGATCCCTCGGGCATATATCTGTTTGTCATTGTGTTCATCTTCCTTTTCTCTTAATAAGTCTTTGTTAATCCTATGAACTAACCTCAGATATTATGCCCGAAAACTGATATCATTCTCCTCGTATAAGTCCGAAGCTTACTCCTATCGCATCATTGACGTCTTTCATGGTATTATCGTCAAGATGCCCCATTTTCTCCTTAAGACGCTGCTTATCGATCGTCCTTATCTGCTCCAGTAGAATAACGCTATCCTTGGCAAGTCCAACCTCCTTCGCAACTACGTCTATATGCGTTGGCAGCTTGGTTTTTCCCATTTTTGAGGTTATAGCAGCTGCTATTACAGTCGGAGAGTATCTGTTTCCGACGTCATTTTGTACTATAAGAACGGGTCTTAATCCCCCTTGCTCGCTTCCAACGACGGGACTCAGATCAGCGTAATAAATATCGCCTCGCTTTATGTTCATTTCCATTTCCGAAAAAGCCTTCTCTTTCTCTTTTTACTCATTACTATTTTTGCCCTGCTTTTTAAAATTAAACATACTTCGAAAAAAATACCGCTGTATTTATAAAAAGCTTTTGCACTAATCAGTTTATGAAAATAAAGAAAAAAGGGCACCTTATCTTAGAGATAAAGCGCCCACGGCAATATTCAGAAATCTGCCGAGTGATACTTTACATAACCGACGTTATGCGTGGTTATGAGTATGGTGATGTCTCGAGTCGCGTACGTTATCCTCGTCAAAGTTGTGGAAAAGAAGCGTGATGCACCAGATACCCGCAAGAGCAACTAAAACGTAGATGATCCTTGCGATCAACGTTTCGGGACCGCCGCAGATCCATGCAACAAGGTCAAAGGAGAAAAGACCGACAAGACCCCAGTTGAGCGAACCGATTATCGAAATAACCAGCGCAATTTTGTTTATGACATTCATAACGAATCCTCATTTTCAGTTTTGGACAAAGGTCCATAGTTAGTTTTAGCAAAAAGAGTATCATTATGCATTCATAAGGTCAATCGTCGAATTCGGGTCTGATAGATCCAAAAGCTTCCTTAAGAATACCGAGAGCCTTTTTTTCGATTCGTGAAACGTAAGATCTTGAAATACCTAAATGAGCCGCCACCTCTCGCTGGGTTTTCGGCAGATACCCCATAAGACCGTAGCGAAGCACGATTATCTCCTTTTGTCTTTCGTCAAGTACGGTATTAACAAGCTTTCTGATCTTTTCGATATGCATATTCATATCGATCTGCTCGGCAATATGCTCGGGAGTGCTGATAATATCAAGGTAGGTAAGCGGATTTCCGTCTCTGTCAACGTCTATCGTGTCGTTGAGAGAAACTTCCATATTGACCTTTTTTTGACTTCTGAAGAACATAAGTATCTCATTTTGAATACATCTTGCCGCATAAGTGGCAAATCTCGTTCCTCTTTCGCATTTAAAGCTGTCTGCTGCCTTTATCAGTCCGAGACTGCCAATGGAAAGAAGCTCATCGGGGTATTGATAGGATGAGTAATATTTTCTGATAATATGCGAAACGAGTCTGAGATTATGCTCGATTACCGTCCCTCTTGCTTCCTCGTCTCCGTTTTTCATTCTGCCGAAAAGCTCTTCCTCTTCCTCGGCGGAAAGCGGCGGCGGAAAGCTCGCCGTTTCGGATATGCCGAGAATAAGGGATATGAATTTCATAAAAACCGACGTAATGTTCAACATAAAAATAACCTCCACATAACTATATGCGGAGGTCTGCTTGTTCGTTGACAATAATCAATGCAGTATTCTTTCGGGAGTCATAACGGTGTAACCGATCCGTGGCTCGGAAGTAATTATTTGATAGGGCGCAATGCCTGAAAACTTTGAGTTTATGACGGAAATATGAGTTCTTATATTTGTGATCTCGGGCATTCTTCCCGAGCGGAATGCGTATTTCAGAATATTGGTTGCCTTTGCGGGAATAGGATAGGAAGAGATAAGATATCTGAATATCATAAGCTCGGTCTTAGTGAGATGAACGGTTTTATCAAAGAATAAAAGATCGCCAAGATTGACCGATGCGTCAATGCCCGAGAGTCTGTATGTTCCTATAAGGGGCAGGGAATGAGCCTTCTGATAATCGGCTATGTCGCATATAAGAGATGAAATGTAGCCGTTGTATATGAATTCGCGGTCAAAGAAGGAGCTTAAGCGAGAGGGATCGCCTTTTGATATGGAGAATATCGGAAGGTCTATGGAGTATGCTCGTATAGAGGATACCAACTCTTCGTACTCATCATTTCCGTCAATAAAAAGAACAGACCGAAAGCCCTTCTGCGACTCGGATAGAGCATTGGCGGGAGTTGCAGGGTATGAGAGAATTCCCATAAAATAGAACATATCCGCGAAAGCCGCGGCATCCTTATGATTTTTAGCTACAATAAGAATCAATTGTATAGTCCTCCCTTGGATACGTGACATTATTTGGTATTATAAATGGTTTTTAAAGAAAAATCAACAGTAGTTTCGATTTTTTTGTAATTATTTCAAAAATATTGACATTAAAATAAAAAAATTATATAATGTATAGGACAGAATAACAAGTGAGGTATTGCGATGAAAACAGTGCTTATAACGGGAGGCTCGAGAGGGATAGGAAGAGCCGCAGTAAAGCTTTTTTCGAAAAACGGTTACCGTGTTGCTTTTACGTATAAAAGCTCCGAGGAAGAAGCCAAAGCTTTAGCCCGTGAATGCGGGGCGCTTGCCATAAAAGCGGACTCGGAATCCGAGAGCGATATAATTTCCGCAGTAAGCCTTGTTGAAAGTGAGCTTGGCGGTATCGATATTCTTATCAACAACGCAGCCGTTTCCTCGTTTTCGCTTCTTACCGATATTTCGCTCGCTGAGTGGAGAAGAGTAGTCGATACCTCGCTCACGGGAGCTTTTCTGTATTCACGAGAAGCGCTCCGCTCTATGATACGCAAAAAATGGGGAAGGATAGTCAACGTTTCCTCTATGTGGGGCTTGGTAGGCTCAAGCTGCGAGGTGCATTATTCTGCTGCAAAGGCGGGACTGATCGGTTTTACCAAGGCTCTTGCGAAAGAGGTCGGTCCATCCGGCATCACTGTAAATGCGGTTGCACCCGGCGTTATCGATACGGATATGAATTCATCTCTATCCGATGAGGAGCTTTCAGCTCTTTGCGATGAAACTCCCGTATCGAGAATAGGCTCGCCCGAGGAGGTCGCGAAAGCGATATATTTCCTCGCCGGAGACGATAGCTCATTTGTTACAGGCGAAATATTGAATATAAGCGGCGGTTTTGTCGTATAATTTTTTATGATTATATTTAAAATTTTGTAAAAAGACTTGCAATTTAAAAATATATTTGATATACTATTTAGCGTGAAAGATCTCCGAGCGTCGAGCGGAGTCATACTGGCCGGGGAGGTAGCGGTGCCTTTTTCCTGAAATCCGCTATATGCAGGGGTGATCTCCTCTTCAGAGGGCGGCTTTTGTGTGGACTGCGCTGTCTTTCGCTGTGTTGAAGAATGGGTCTTACGCAACTCGAGGCTGTGAATCATGTCAGGTCGGGAACGGAGCAGCATTAAGCGGTTTATCGGGTGTGCCGTAGGGGCGCCTGTTCGGAGCAGCGTGGGCAGTTAACGCATGTAAGAGCTCGTTCGAGGTAGAGGTGTATGGCTCTTCTCGACGCCCGGAGGTCTTTAATATCAAGATCTTTAAAGGTCTTCACAATAGGCGTATGCGGCCAATGAGTGTACCGCCTGCGCTTTTATTTTTTATGTGAGGGAGAATTATGGCTGACTATAGAGCGTTATACAGAAAATACAGACCCGCCGATTTTGACGACGTGGCAGGTCAGCGCGCAACTACCGATATTCTAAAATATGAAGTAGCCAACGATAAGATATCTCACGCATACCTTTTCTGCGGATCGAGAGGAACGGGTAAGACAAGCTGCGCGAAGATCCTCGCCAAGGCTGTCAACTGCCTTGACCCGAAGAATGGAAATCCCTGTAACGCATGCGCGGCATGCCGAAGCATAGATATGGGCGTGGCAACTGACGTTATTGAAATGGACGCCGCAAGTAATAACGGTGTCGGCAACGTCCGTGATATGAAGGAAGAGATCGCATTTACTCCGGCTGAGCTGAAATACAGAGTCTATATAATAGACGAGGTCCATATGATGTCAGGCTCAGCTTTCAACGCATTGCTTAAGACCCTTGAGGAGCCGCCATCATACGTTGTTTTCATACTTGCAACGACTGAGTTCAATAAGCTTCCCACCACGATAGTTTCAAGGTGTCAGCGCTTCGACTTCAGAAGGATGACCGCAGAGGTAATAGTCCAAAGGCTTATGAAGATATCCAAGCTTGAGGGCATAGAGCTAACCGAGGACGGCGCGGGCGCGCTCGCAAGAGCTGCCGAAGGCGGAATGAGAGATGCGATAAGCTTACTTGAGCTTTGCGCGGGATCGAGAAGAAAAATTGATTCTGACCTTGTTTTTGAAACGGTCGGCAGAGGAAACCGCTCTTCAACCTATGCTATCGTTGAAGCGATCAGCCGTTCCGATTATAAGAAGGTATATTCGGCTATTGCCAATATCGTTGCGATAGGTCAGGATCTCGGCGTTTTCTGGCAGGAGCTGCTTGACGCGTACCGTGACGTAATGGTCGTAAAAAGCACGTCTGATGCCGCGTCATATCTCGATACCACCGATCATGAGCTTCAGATGCTCACGTCTCTTGCTAAAGAAATGTCGATGGCGAAGCTGCTTTATCATGCATCCGTCCTTGAGGATACGCTTGCCGATCTCCAAAGGGCGCGCGAGTCGAAGAGAAGCGTTGCCGAGATCGCGCTCACAAAGATGTGCGATCCGAGATTATCGGTCAGCAATGAAGCCTTGCTTTTGCGCATAGAGGAGCTTGAAAAAACCGTTTCGAGGCTTAAGTTCGGCGCTCCCGCCGCGGCACCTGCTAATATTTCCGAGCCTAAGGCTGATGATACTCCTTCGGTCGCGGAAGCTCCCAAAAAAGCGGTCGCCGATATACCCATGGCTTCTGCCGAAGCTTCGTTCCCGAAGCCATATTCCAAATGGGGCAAGGTCGTATCTGAAATAGAGGTTGCGAAGCCTTCTATATATTCACCCCTATCAAAGGCTGCGGCTCTCGTTATGCCGGACGGCAGCTTTCTTATAAAGGTTGATTCCTTTTTCGTCAGGATCATAGGATCAAGCGGCGAGAATATGTCGCTTCTTACGGGTATAATCGCAGACGTTGAGGGTTGCGAGAGACCTGCGGTACGTATCAAGATCGTTCCCAAGGAAGCAGGAGACCGAGAGACTCTTGCGGATGAGATCGAAAAAGCACTTAATAATTAAAAATAATATCAAGATAGAAAGCGAGAAGTAATAATGAAAGTTAGATTACCTCAGAATATGGGAGGCGGACCTTCCAATATGCAGGCTGTTCTGAAGCAGGCGCAGAAAATGCAGGAGGATATGGCTGCAAAGCAGGCAGAGCTTGAGGCTCGCGAATACGATATAAGCGCAGGCGGCGGAGTTGTAAGCGTTAAGATCAACGGCAAGAAGGAGATCCTTTCCGTAAAGCTTTCTCCCGAGATCGTTGACCCTGATGATATTGAGACGCTTGAGGATCTCGTTGTAGCGGCTATCAACGAGGCTATCAAGAAGGTGGACGGAATTGCGGCAGACGAAATGCAGCAGATCACAGGCTCTGTCGGTCTTCCCGGCATCCCCGGTCTTTTCTGATAATGGCAGAATATATTACGCCTATAAAAAGGCTGATTGAGGAATTCAGAAGGCTTCCCGGAGTCGGCGCTAAAACTGCTGCGAGGTACGCCTTTGCAACTCTCAGCTTTACCGAAGAAGATGCGACGAGATTTGCCGATGCTATCTTAGGCGCAAAGCGAGACGTTCGCACCTGCCCCGTTTGCTGCGGCTTTACCGCCGAGGAAGGCGAGTGTGAAATATGCAGCAGCAAGGATAGAGACAGATCCGTCATTTGCGTCGTTGAGGATCCCAAGGACGTTATGGTAATGGAGAAGGTAAGGGGATACAAGGGCACCTATCACGTGCTTGGCGGCGTCCTTTCACCCATTGATAACGTCTCCGTTGAGGATCTTAATATCAAGGAGCTTATGGAAAGAGTCAAGAGCGACGAGGTCTCTGAGGTCATAGTTGCAACCAATCCAACCCCCTCGGGAGATACCACCGCCGCTTATATTGCAAGAGCGCTCGAGCCATACGGCGTAGAGGTATCGCGCCTTGCGTACGGTATTCCCGTCGGAGCGGATATCGAATATGCAGACGAGGTCACTCTGATGCGCGCTCTCGAAGGAAGAAAATACTTAAAATAATATAATATATTTTTACCGACTGCTCGGGACTTGTACGTCCTCGGGCAGTTTTTTGTTTGTCAGACGGTAGAGTAGCGGTATTTGAGGCGCAGATTATCGGCAATCATTGCAATAAATTCCGAGTTTGTCGGCTTTCCTCTTGAGTTCTGGATAGTGTAACCAAAATAGGAATTAAGCGTATCAACGTCGCCTCTGTCCCATGCGACCTCGATCGCGTGCCTGATTGCTCGCTCAACTCTCGAAGTTGTTGTTTTGTATTTTTTCGCTACTGCGGGGTAAAGTATTTTCGTCACGGAATTGATTATATCATTATCTTCAATAGTCATAAGTATAGCAGTTCTTAAGTATTGGTAACCCTTAATATGCGCGGGAACGCCGATCTGATGTATTATTTTTGTGACCTGCGCTTCAACGTCAGGTCTTGCCGCTGCAAAATCGTTTCTTTCCTTTTCGTATGAACGGCAAAGAGCTTCTATGTGCGATAAAAGAGAGCTTTCGGAAAAAGGCTTCAGTATACAAACGTCTGCGCCGGCTTCGGTGGCTTCCATAAGTACGCTATGCTTGTTTATAGGAGAAGTAAGCATAAATGCAGTATCGGGATATAGCGGCTTTAATGCGCGTATAATTCCTATACCGTCAAGACCGGACATCCAGAGATCGCATATTATAATATCGTAATTCAGCTTCCTTGCAAATTCCTGCGCGGCAGCTCCGTCTGCGCATTCGTCCGGTCGACGTATTCCGGCGGCTGCAATTATATCGCGGATTTTCTTCCTTTCCTCTGATATTTCGTTGCAAATTAAAATTTTAACCGATTTTTCCATGTTCTTTAAACTCCTTCTTTTGATTTTTAATTGGAAAATTATGGAAACAAGTACATTTTACCACAAAATTCCAATTTTATCAATAGAAAAAACTAACATTAGTGCGTAAAGATTAATCAATAAAAATGGTAAAAATTACCAATTTCGACAAGCTTCGGACGAAAAAAGAAAGAAAACGAATCGCAGTATCGAAAAATGTTTTTACTTGAATTTTATACTTTAAATAAAGTGAAAAAAATTTAAATATTTATTTAATATGCTTGAAAAACGGGAAGGCGTATGATATAATGTAGTCGTGGAAGGTGGACTTTCTTCCGCCACACTTGATTTGTTATTATATTTATAAGGAGATAAACCGATGAACACTAATGTAACCAAGAACAGCCACGTTAACGCCTGGATCGCTGAAATGGCAGAAATGGTAAACCCTGCGAACATTCTGCTTATTGACGGAACCGAGGCACAGGCTGACATTCTTCGCGCTGAGGCGCTTCGTACCGGCGAGCTTGAGAAGCTCAATGAGGAGAAGCTCCCCAACTGCTATCTTCACAGAACCGCGGTAAACGACGTTGCGCGCGTTGAGCACCGTACCTTTATCTGTACTTCCAAGAAGGAGGATGCAGGTAATATCAACAACTGGATGGCTCCCGCTGAGTGCTACGAGAAGCTTTCCAAGCTTTACAAAGGCTCCTATACCGGCAAGACTATGTACGTTATTCCTTACTCCATGTCAGTCGTAGGATCTGACTTTGCAAAGTACGGAATCGAGCTTACCGATTCTATCTACGTTGTTCTTAATATGCTTATCATGACCAGAGTTGGTCTTGACGTTCTTGATGCTCTTGGTGATAGCGGAGACTTCATCAAGGGTCTTCACGCTTGCGCTAACGTTGACGAGGAGAACAGATACATCTGCCACTTCCCTGAGGACAATGCAATCTGGTCAATCAACTCATCTTACGGCGGTAACGTACTCCTCGGTAAGAAGTGCTTCGCTCTCCGTATAGCTTCCTACCTTGGAAGAAAGGAAGGCTGGATGGCTGAGCATATGCTTATTCTCGGTCTCGAATCTCCTGACGGTGAGGTCAAGTATATAACCGCAGCATTCCCCTCCGCTTGCGGTAAGACCAACCTTGCAATGCTCATTCCTCCCGAGATCTACAAGAAGCAGGGCTACAAGGTATGGTGCGTGGGTGACGATATTGCATGGCTCAGAGTCAATAAGGAAGACGGCAAGCTTTACGCTGTCAACCCCGAAAACGGCTTCTTCGGCGTAGCACCC
>JAFTQV010000074.1 GCA_017462605.1 Clostridia bacterium
TACCGAAATGCCGCTTTGCTACCCAAAGGGGAAGGGTAAAAGGATCATCGAGCCTTGCTAAGCACTAAATATCCCTTTCTCTCTTGGGAAGGTGGCGGTGAAACCGACGGATGAGGTGTCAGACCCCGAGCGTGACCGAGCCGCAGCGAGACAGGTGGCACACAAAGTGTGACGGATGAGGTGTCTTTGCAATCTTGCCCAGATCCTTCGCAGCGGTGTTTTTTCTCGTTGTCATTCTCGAGCGAAGCGAAGAATCCCGAGAAAAAACACCTTGCTCAAGGATGACACCTAATGGTGTCGGGCGAGGCTATGCCGAGCGCAAATGGAAGCTTCAAATAAAGGGTGAAGTTAAGCTTGCCCACTTTGCCAAAAGGCAAAGCTTCACTCACGAAGTAAACTTCACTTGCCCCTATGGGCAAATTTAGTTGGGACAGTATTCTGCCCCGGTGGATAACACATAAATTCACGATCATTAGAATAAAGCAAGCCAATTTAATAAAAATTAATGTCAAATTATGTTGCAAAAGAGATATTCCTATGATAAAATACTTAGAGTGTGCAAAACGTACTCTTTTATTTGAAAGGAATAAAAAATGTTCGGATTAAATCATATTCTTTATATGGTGATCTCTGCCTTGGTCAGCGCGGGAATCCTTATACTTATGTATTATAAGCTCGATACCGAGGATAAGAAGATCGGCGGGTTGAAATTCTTCGCGATAGTTACGGTCATTCTTCATTACAGCTCGCTTTGGGTGGATTATCTCGAGGATAGAGAAGCGACTATCGGCAGTGAGATGCTTTTCGCTGTTCATCCTTGCCACGTGCTGATGTGGATGCTTCTTGTCAGCTCCTTTCTTCAGAAGAAGAGCGGTAATATCAGCGGAAAGATAGTTCAGCTTATGAATGAATTCCTCTTCTTTGGCGGTATAGTATGCGGATCTATCGGAATTATTATCAATGAGAATTTCGGCAATAATCCCACACTCACGGATTACTACGTTCTTAAGGGCTTGCTTTCGCATAGCACAATGATAATCGGCTGCATCTACGTCCTTGTCGGCGGATTTATCAAAATACGCGTTAAAAACCTCTTCGGCATTATTGCAGGTCTCTCCCTTTTTATCGTTGACGGTGTGATAGTCAATTCGATATTCGCTATCGCGGGGCTCGATACGCCTAATTCGATGTATCTTATGGAGCCGCCCTTCGCAAATATGCCTTGGCTCAATACTGCCGTTATCGGCGTTGCGGCTCTCCTTGTCGGCTTTACAGCTACCGCTATATACGAGGCGATAGCGCTTCCGAAGGAAGAAAGGTGGTACACACTTCTTTCGGCAAAAATAAAGGCAAGAAAAGAAGCAAGGTAATTAGTTTAGAGTTATGAGGCTCGCTTCGCTCACCGTTATAGGCTTGCACAGCAAGCGTTATGATATGATTGCCCATCTAACCTCAAACTTGGCGAAGCCAATCATAACTATGCAAAGCATATCATAACTCATAACTTGCCCGGATGGGCAATCATAGTTGGGGCTGCTTCATTTAGGCATAACCCAAAAAGAGCGAAGATTCCGTCTAAAAAATACGGTTTCTTCGCTCTAATTTTATGCCTTGTTGTTTTTTGAGGTTGAAATTTTGCAAACTTCTTCCTTTTAATGCTCTTTTACTTTTTTAGTTTTTTATTTCCAGAATCGCTCTTTCGACTTCGTCAAGCTTCGTCATTGAGTTGATCTTGGCGCGCAGCTGAGCCGAGCCGTAGAATCCCTTGAAATAGCTTGCTATCTGCTTTCTCGCCTCGGGGATCGCCACCGCTTCGCCGCGGTCGCTTACCGATAGTCTGAGCTGGCATATCGCCATATGCTTTTTTTCATCAAGGGTGGGGGGCGTGTAGATTTTTCCTTCCAACGCCGCGATTATCTCTTTAAAGATGAACGGGTTGCCGACGGCGGCTCTGCCGACCATAATTCCGTCTGCTCCCGTCTTTTCAAGAAGCGTTGCCGCGCTCTTTTTGTCTGTTATATCTCCATTGGCAATAACGGGTATTTTCAGCGCGTCCTTGACTGCCTTGATTATATTCGGGTCTGATGCTCCGCCGTAAAGCTGGGAGCGAGTCCTTCCGTGTACTGCAACAGCCATAGCGCCGCCCTCTTGTGCCGCAAGGGCGCATTCAACGGCGTTTATATGCTCTGCGTCTATACCGCGGCGCAGCTTCACCGTGACGGGGATATCCACCGCGACCGCAACCGAGCGCACGATACTATATATAAGCTCGGGGTCGCGCATAAGGGCAGAGCCCTCGCCGTTTTTGAATATCTTATTTACGGGGCAGCCCATATTTATATCTATGGCTGCAGGCATCATATACCCATGCTTTTCCGCATCTTCAAGAAGCATATTTGCGCCCTTCGCCATAATATCGGGCTCGCTGCCAAATATCTGCAATGCGGTAGGGCATTCGTCCGGCATTATTCTCGCAAGAGTATAGGTCTTTTTATCCCCGAAGACGACAGCCTTTGCGCTCACCATTTCGGTGACGGCGTATTCGGCGCCGCACTCGGCGGCAACCATTCTCATGCCTCTGTCCGTATATCCTGCCATTGGAGCGAGAATAAGACCGTGATGAAGGTAAGTATTGCCTATCCTCATACGGCAGTCTCCACCGACTTCGCTTCGTCGCCATCGGAGGACAGCATCTTTAAACGTCTGAAGGCGAAGATCGCGGCTATCGAGAAAGCGATAAGCGTAATGACCCAGGATACAGGGTATGAAAGCATAAGTCCGCTATAAGTATTAA
>JAFTQV010000007.1 GCA_017462605.1 Clostridia bacterium
GCCTACCGCAAGAAGTTTTCCGCTTTTCATAATGCCTATGCGGTCAGAAAGTGCTTCAGCTTCTTCCATATAGTGTGTAGTTAAGATGATCGTAATTTTGCCTTTCAAAGAACGAATGGTTTCCCAAAGCTCGTGCCTTGCGATCACGTCAAGCCCAAGAGTAGGCTCGTCTAAAAACAGAATTTTCGGCTCACTGATCAGTGCCATTGCAATGCTGACACGGCGTTGCCACCCACCCGACAGCTTACCTGCCTTTCTTTGCAACACAGTATCCAACCCAAACCTCTCGGAAAGCTCTGTAATCTTCGCCTGTGTTTTTTTCTTGGAGAAGCCGTGAATACCACATATCAGTTCAAGGTTTTCCTTCACGGAAAGGTTAGGTGCAACGGCAGTATCTTGGGGAGATACGCCAA
The DNA here is from genome assembly GCA_017462605.1 of Clostridia bacterium. Lineage (GTDB taxonomy): Bacteria > Bacillota > Clostridia > Oscillospirales > CAG-272 > UBA1740. The sequence continues at coordinate 414 of JAFTQV010000007.1, forward strand.
TCAACCGCTTTACTTGTTCAGATTCCTTCGTTATATTGTAACCGCCTACAACGGCATCTCCGCCTGTAGGCATTATTAGGCAAGAGAGCATTTTTATTGTTGTAGTCTTTCCTGCACCGTTTACACCGAGCAGAGAAAACAATTCCCCTTGCTGTATTTCTAAATCAATCTTATCCACGGCAGTAATGTTTTTATACCGTTTGACAAGCTCGTTCTTTTTAATTGATTGCATTTGTGTTATCCTCCATTTCGTTTTGCTTACGGATAACATTATAGCAAATAAACACGGAGAAATGTTGATTTTTGTCTGTTCGGTCGTTTTTAATGTCTTATCGGTTATAATGGTGCGAGGCTCTTAAAAATCAGCCCTCGCTCCGTTGAGAACGAGGGCTAATGTTATTTTTATAATGTCCAAGTTCGTATTTTTCTAAAACTGTCCTTAAGAGTACAACTCCTTTGAGTCGGTCTTTTTCACTTAATTATTGTATGAGAAGCGCTGACTTTTCATTATCGTATGAGAAATAGTGATTGGCGTCTTTTGATTTTTTGAGAAGCAAAAGGCTTCTTTTATTCCGCTTTAAGCTTACCGAGAGCTTCTCTTATCGCTTCGGTATCAAGCGAGCGGTTCGGGGATTTCAGAGCGAGGGTCACGTTATTCGGAGTAAATATTTCCTCTGCCATTTCGGCAAGCCTCTTTTCCGTGATGCATTCATACCTCTTTTTCCGATCTTCAACAGAGGTATATCCCTGCTCCATTATGTGATTATCATAGGCAAATGTAAAGTTTAGTTCCCTTATATCGTCATAAAGCATATACGCGTTATCAACGTATCCTGCCTTAATGCACTCGATGTTCTCTTCTCTTTTCAGGGAGTTTAAAATATCAACAACAAGTCTTATGCTCTCGGCGAGGTCGGTCGACTTGACCTCGTATGAAAACGAGAGAGTACCGATATTCCTATATCTTTCGCTGCCGCCCGTCACGTCATAGACGAGACCTCTGCCCTCGGAAAGCTCCATGAAAAGCTTTGAATTGTAGCCCGAAAGAAGGGTATCGTATAAAAGGTCGGTCTCGGCAACGCTGTATTTTCCCATATCGAGGTCGAAGGTAAAGCGAGCCATGGTATAATCGTCTCTCTTGACGAATACCGAAGAGTCTCTTTTGCCGAATTTCTCGGGTACGGGAGCTTCGTTCTTATATTCGGTATCCGACTCGAGCCTCGCACTTCCGATAAATGAAAGGAGAGCTTCTATATCGCTTTCATCAAAAGCGCCCGTGACGTAGAAGAATATATTATTCGGCGAGAGCAGCTTTTTCTGATGAGAGGCGAGCTTTTTTAGCGATATGCTGTCTATCGCGCGGTTGGTGCCCACGATCGACTGAGCAAGAGACGTGCCGCAAAATACCTGCTTTGCGGAAAACGCGGTCAGCGAGCCTGCCTCGTCGCTCTCCCTGATCTCAGCCTTTATTCTCTTTCGCTCCGCGTCAAGCTCGGCTCTCTCCAGCTCTATCGGCATAAGAGCCTTTGAGATCATCTCGGCGCCCGCCTTGAAGGACGGAGAGCTTCCCGAGACGTAGAACTGCACCATCTCGCTGAAGGTAGAGGCATTGAACTCAAGCCCCATTTTATCAAGAAGGGAGTAGAGCTTCATACCGTAAAGCTTATTGACGTTTCTTATCGTGGCATGCTCGAGAAAGTGAGTGATGCCGGACTCGCGCTCGGTCTCGTACATACTTCCGCCGCGGACAAAGAGCGAGATATGAAATCCGTGAAGCGCGGGATTTGGATAGGCGTATACCTTTATTCCGTTTTTCGCAACGTACGTCTTTTCTTTATACAAGGTGTCACTCACCTCCCCTCATAGTTTTGGCGGATCAATCCACCGTTTTATCAAGCTTAAATCTTGTTATCTTTCTTGAGGTGTTCTTCGGGAACTCCTCGTTTCTTATCTTGACGAGCCCAACGTGCTTATAGGATGCGTTCTTCTCATTGACCTTCTTGACCTCGGCATTGAAGTAAGCCTCGGCATCCTCGATGCCGTGAAGCTTAAGGGAATCAAAATCGGGATATATCTCGGCAACGATAAGGTCACTCTTATTGCCCGACTTGCTCTCGCCCTCGTAGACTACTACCTCGCCGACGCCGTAGATGCCCTGGATATCGGTCTCTATCTCCTCGGGGTAAACGTTCTTACCGTTGGAGAGGATTATGAGGTTCTTGATCCTGCCCGTGATATAGAGCCACTGATCGCCGTCTATTACCTTGACGTAGCCCATATCGCCCGTGTGGAAATAACCCTCGCTGTCTATGACCTCGCGGGTCGCCTCCTCGTTCTGATAGTAGCCGAGCATAACGTTCGGTCCCCGATAGCATATCTCGCCCTCTCCGTTTTCATTCGGATTATCGATCTTGACAACGCCGCCTATTATAGGAAGACCTACCGAGCCCTGCTTTCTGCATTCGTTTCTATTACAGGAGATGAGGGGCGCGCACTCTGTGATGCCGTAGCCATTGAGGATAACGACGCCGATAGACTCAAAGAAATCTATAATGCTCTGATTGAGAGCCGCGCCGCCGCAAATTATCATTTTAAGCTCACCGCCGAACTTTGAAAGCACGGACTTGCCGAAGAGCTTCTCGCGCAGATCGATACCGACCTTACGAAGCGCGTTTGATATCTTTATACCCTTGGTAAGCTTGGGGAGCTGACCCGACTTCTCCGCCGCGGACATTATTCTCTTATAGAAGGTCTCAACGAAAAGAGGCACGAGAATAAGGTGGGTAGGCTTGAAGCTATTAAGCTCTTCCATAATATAGCGGATGCCAGAGGATATATAGACCTCGCAGCCCTGCGCAAAGTGACCGACGAAGTTGACGGTCGATCCGAAGGTATGGTGAGGGGGAAGCGCGAAGAGGGTGCGCTCTGTGATATTGAAGTTATACATTCCCTGCTCCATATCCGAGCAGATATTCTTAAGCGAGAGCATAACGCCCTTGCCCTTACCCGTTGTTCCCGATGTGAAAACTATCGAGGCAAGCTTCTCGTTATCTATCTTATAATCGAAATAGCTTCTGTCTCCCGCTTCGAGCTTTTCCTTACCTGCCGAAACAAGATTATCGAAGGTAACGGTATTTTCGCCTTCGATCGCATCAGAGCCGTAGCCCATTATAACGCTGAGCTTGACCGAGGGGCAAAGCGCAACAGTCTCTTTGACCTTAGCCCATGCGGATGCGCTTGCGAATACTATCTCGCACTCCGCGGTATTGAGTATAGATGCCGCATCCTCGGCGGGAAGCTCTTTATCGACGGGGACGGTGACCGCGCCGACAGACATAAGAGCGGTATAGGACATAAACCACTCGACAGATGCAACGCCGATTATAGCTATCTTCTTATTCTCAACCTTCATAAAATGAAGCTCGGTTGCAAGCGCGCGGACGAGGTCGCGGCACTCGGTAAAGGTGATCCTTTCGGGAGTCTTCTGCTTTGGCTCGTTCTTATAAACGAACGCGCACTTATCGGGATATTTTGCCGCTACGTTCTCCGTCATCTCACGGAAATCAGAAAACTTTGTGGTCTCATATAAGGGATAATTCTTCTTGCGATTCTTGAATGACATTGATCTCTCCTTCCTATATTTATTTTATAATACAAAATATTTTACCATTTTCGGCGATAAAAGTCAATAGAATGTTGAAATTCCAACATCATTTAGCGGTAAATATTTAATTATTATTGACTTAAAGTAAAATATGTAGTAAAATAACATAGATCGAACTATGCGAGGTGCTACGTGATACCAACGGAGTTTTTAGAAAGAATGAAGGCTTTGCTCGGCGATGAATTTGCCGATTTTAAAGCGGCTCTCGAAAAGAGCGCTGAGCGAGGATACAGAATAAATACGCTTAAATGCGATATAGCGGATTTTTCCGACTCGGCTTGTATGCCCTCTGAGCCTCTTGGCTACGTGAAGGGCGGCTTTCGCTTGCTATCAGACTCTCGCGGAATTGGCAACAGTCCTACCCATCACTCGGGAAGAATATATATTCAGGATCCCGGAGCTATGGCAAGCTCTGCCGCTATCAATATAAAAGAAGGAATGTGGGTCGCGGATCTCTGCGCCGCGCCGGGCGGCAAGTCCACCGAGCTTGCGGCGAGGCTTGCGGGCACAGGCTTTATACTTTCCAACGAATACGTGCCGAAGAGGGCGAAGATCCTCGTTGGCAACTTTGAGCGAATGGGTATAAGAAACGGCATCGTCACCTCTCTTGACACCTCGGAGCTTGCAAGGCTCTTCCCCTTCGCATTTGACGCCGTTGTTGCCGATGCGCCCTGCTCGGGCGAGGGAATGCTGAGAAAGGACGTACCTGCCGCCGAGGAATGGAGCGTTGAGAATATAGCCAAGTGCAAGGAAAGGCAGGCTTATATTCTTGATAACGCGGCAAAAATGGTAAGGGGCGGCGGCTCGCTTCTCTACTCCACCTGCACTTATTCTCTTGAAGAAAACGAGATGACGGTCGATGAATTTCTTATCCGCCACCCCGACTTCGAGCTTATAGCTGTTGCCGATGATATTGCTGCCGCAAGCTCGGACGGAATACAGTTTGCGGGCGCGGTCACAAAAGATCTTCATTTTTCAAGAAGATTTTATCCTCACAAGTCGAAGGGCGAGGGGCAGTTTATCGCGCTGATGAGGCGAAGAGGAGATGAATACGAATTCCCGAGCTTCAAGTCCTGCGAGGCTCTTCCCACTAAGGAAGAAAAGGCGGCGGTCCTTGACTTCTTCAAGGAAAACCTTAAAAAGATCCCCGAGGGAAGGATCGCGAAGGTGGGCAATAATCTCGTTTTAATTTCACACGGCTGCCCTATTCCGCCAAGGAGCGTTTTCTCGGCGGGCGTGCTTCTCGGAGAGCTTCGGGGGCGCACCTTTATTCCAAGCCACCAATTCTTCTCCTGCTATGGCGACCTTTTTATAAGGCAGGAGAATATTACGGACGAGGCTCTCGCATTAAAATACATAAGGGGCGAGGAGATACCCGCTACCTTCGGCGGCTCGGGCTTTTGCTCGGTGCTGTACAGGTCGTCACCGCTTGGCGGCGGCAAGGCTTCATCGGGCATGATAAAAAACCACTACCCCAAGGGTTTAAGAAATAATTAAATTTTAAGGAGATATAAAAATGGAAAACAAAATTCTTGCAAAGGTCGGTACTCTTGCAGTCACCGAGGCAGAGGTTGACGAATTTATTCAGTCCCTCGGCAGAAACGGACAGAATTACAACACTAAGGAAGGACGCGCTATGGTGCTTTCTCGCCTTATAGATTCGAAGCTTCTGCTTCTCGATGCGAAGAGAAATCTTCTCGAGGCAGATCCCGAATTCAGAGCTGAGCTTGCAAAGCTCAAGGATAGCCTTCTCGTTAACTTCAATATGCAGAAGACTCTTTCGGCAGTCAAGGCTCCCTCGGATGCGGACGTTGCTAAGTTCTACGAGGAGAACCCCGATAAGTTTATGACTCCCGAGACGGTAAACGCGAGCCACATTCTCGTTGCGGATGAGGAAGAGGCTAAGAGAATTGCTCTTGAGATAAGCGAGGGCAAGATAAGCTTCGAGGATGCGGCTAAAAAATACTCATCCTGCCCCTCGAAGGAAAACGGCGGAAGCCTCGGCGACTTCGGCCGCGGTCAGATGGTGCCCGAATTTGAGACTGCCGCTTTCGCTATGACGGCAGGCGAGGTAACCAAAGAGCCAGTCAAGACTCAGTTTGGCTATCATCTTATCAAGCTTATCGCAAAGAACGAGGCTAAGACTGCTCCTCTTGCAGAGGTAAAGGACGCTATCTTCAATATGCTCGCTTCGGGGAACCAGCAGAAGGCATACGAAAGCAAGATCGGTCAGCTTAAGATCCTTTACCCCGTTGATATCATAGGATGAGAGACGACTCGGAGCTTGAAGTAAAGCGGTTTTCAGAGCTTGCAAAGAAGAGCCTCGACTCGGGCTACTTCATATTCACCGACTTTCTTGGTCTGCCCGAGCAGGCTTCCTTTGCCAAGGCAAAGCGAAGCTTCGGCAAAATAAAATACACAGAGTTCGGCGGCGCGCCGGGTACGGAGCGCGTCATGATCCGCTTCGGAGATGAGGACGAGCTTATGTATTCCGAGCCATTCCCGATAAAGATACTTAAGATATCGCCGAAGAGCGAAAAGTACGCAGAGGAGCTGAGTCACAGAGATTACCTCGGCTCGATCCTCGGTCTCGGTATTGAAAGAAGCGTTATCGGAGATATCGCCATCCGAGGCAAAGAGGCTTTCGTTTTCGTCAAGGATGAGATCGCCGAATATATTATCGGAAGCCTTGAAAAAATAAGGCGCACCGACGTCAGAGTCTTAGAGGTCTCAGAGAGCGAGCTTCCCGAGGGTGAGCTTTTCAGAACCGAGCCTCTTCGCATTCAGCTTATGGGCGAGAGAGTCGACGCGGCGATAGCCAAGGTATTCCGCCTTTCAAGAGACGAGGCGGAAAGACTTATCGCATCGGCGAGGGTATACGTTTCGGGCGCGCTTGCTACCCAAGGCTCGATGACTCCCAAGGCGGGCGACGTCATCAGCGTAAGGGGTCACGGAAGGTTTATCTATCTTGGCGCATCGGGACTCTCCAAGAAAGGAAAGCTGAACGTTGACGTTCTGCTTTATGTATAAACAAATAAAAAGACTGCTATCGGCTTAAATGCGAATAGCAGTCTTTTTTATAACAATTGTTTGCTTTATTTCTTCTTTTCCGTCACTTCAATATTATTTCTCCACATATTGAATGTATCGATATTCGCATCGGAGTCAGACTCCATACAGCATATTTCGAAGTACCATAGATTATCGGTATCTCCCGCTAATATCACGTAATAGAAGAGTGATGAATCCGAGGTATCATCGGGCGTTTCATCATATGAATAGCGGAAGCTGACGAGCTTTTTCTCCTCGTTTTTCTCATAGAAAACACGGGATCTATCAAAGCCGCTTCTTTTCATAAGAGCATCAAAATACTTATCTCTTCCATCCTCGACCTTAAGCCCGAGGCTCTCGTACTGCTCCTCATCTATCGCCTTAACGCTAAGGAATACCGACATATTATCGAAGGCGGCGTCATATCCTTCGGCAGCCGAGAGGCGCATATATCTCGGAAGTCTGAAGGTCACTCCGTTCAGCGTATGAGTGATAAGCTCCGAGGTGTTTATCTCCCCCTCGCCGCATGAGACGGTAAAGGCGAGCAATATTATTACTAAAATAACCGCTAAAATTCTTTTCATTATTCTACCACCAAATCAAGTATTATTTTCGCGCCCGAAACCTGATGCCAATAGTAATCGGATTTATATTCCGAATCGATCGGCGCGTGAATTTCAAAATCCGAATGAGTGCCAAAGAAGCTCCTCGGCGGATTGATATTCTCGGCGTACGGGTAAAAGATATTGAGCCTTTTGAGCCTTGCCGCGCCCTCGAAGCAACCGTTTTGCAAAAGGCTGAGGTAGGAGTCCTTCGGTATATTCACCACCTCGGCAAGACTGCCCGAAAATGCGCCCGAGCCGATAGACGTGATAGCGCGCCTTACGGTATCGCCCTTAAGCTTCGCATAGGCGGGTACGGTAAGCTCGGTCTTTTCCAAACCAAGAGAGGTAAGACCTACTATCCTGAGATTGCCCGAGGACTGCACCTCATATAAGAAATACTCGGTGTTTTCGGTAAGCTCGGGATCAAGAGGATCGGGAAGCTTCTCTTCTTCATCCTCGCTCGGCTCGTCTTTCTCCTCGGTATCAGAGCCGCCGGGAGTCTCTTCTTTTTCGCCTTCTCCCTTATCGGGAATGACGATAACCGTCTCTCCCTTGCCGTCCGGCTCTTCGGGATAAGGCTCTCGGACGAGGACTATCCTCTCCTCTTCAAGTATAATATCCTCTATCAGGCGAAGCGTTCTGTACTGCGCTCCAACGTCGTTTAAATGGAAATTGGTATCGTAAAAATATCCTTCTCCCAAAATGTAATCGCCTATATCTCCGATAACGGGGCAAAGAAGGCTCTCTTCAAGAAGGTCCTCGAAGGCAAGCGCGCTATCCTTCGTCACACTGCTTGAAAGCGCTTTTTTATTCATTGGCGAGAAGGAGAAATAGACGTCCGCCCCGCGCATCTTGCACTGCGTAATATAAGAATTAAGGTAGTCTATAAACTCGGAGTCAAGAATACTCTCATCGAGAATTATCTCGGTATTCGGGTCATAGCCCTCGGGCATTATATTCTTTTCCCTCGGGTATACAACGTCGCCGTATTCATTGAAGCTCTTGCTATTATAGACTCCGCTCGGGTCGGGAGCGCCATTCTTCGCGTAGCCAAGCTTATCCGCGCTATGCTCCCATGAAGCCGAGAGAAGCGAAAGGATATTCTCGCCCTTGACGTGCCTCAGCATAGAGGGCTTATCGTCTGCCGCCTCAAGAAGGGTCTTTGCGTTGAAGAACATAGACATAGTGCTTTGCGAAAGCTCGGGCGCGATAATGACGGTATCGCCCTTGCCTATGGCGCCGATCGAAAGATCAAGCATTATTTTCGTGCCGAGATCGGCATAAAGTCCGAAGTTGACAACAGGCTTTCCGAGGTATTTTTCAAGAAGCTCAGAGTCAAGCCCGAAGGCGACGGACGAGCCGCCGACGACTACCGCCTTCTCCCCCTCGATAGAATAGAGCCTATCGTATTTCTCGTCCAGCGCGCCCGTGAAGGTATTCGAATACTGCGGCGGCGTGATAAGCATTACGCCGAGAATTATCGACACGGGTAGGAGTATGACGAGAATTGCAGAGAGCGCTATAAGTGAAGCTTTTATTTTTTTCATACCGCCCTCCTAAAATTGGAAATAGATAAACGTGCTGCCCTCGCCCTTCGCAAGAAGGATCGCCCAGGCGAGCATTATCATCCAGACGTAATATATAAACGCGCCGCGAGAGGTAAGGCAAGCGGAATTTTCTCCGATAGCGGTATCTTCCTTCTCCATTCTGTCTATAAGAATAAGGGTCGCTATCGAAAGTACGGAAAGAAGCGCCTCAGTCAGGTCAAGACCCATCATCGAGAGCTGATCCGAGATGCCGACACCCCACCCCGAAAACAGCCTTGAGACGAGATAGAAGGCATCGCCGATGCTGCCCGCGCGGAAGAATATCCAAGCGAAGGAGACGAGAATAAATACCGCTGCCCTTCTGAATATTCTGACGGCAAGAGAGTCCTTGCCTATGCCTATCGCATCGAGAAGCTCGTTTCTTTTCTTTATAGTCAGAACTCCGACTATCTGATACAAGCCGTGAAGCGCGCCCCATATAACGTAGGTCCACGCCGCACCGTGCCAAAGACCCGAGACGAGAAATACTACCATAAGATTAAATAGGTGGCGCCACCTTTTGCATCTGCTGCCGCCGAGCGGGAAGTAGAGATAATCCTTAAACCAGCTCGAAAGCGATATATGCCACCTCGACCAGAATTCCTTGATAGTAACTGCGGTGTATGGGTGATCGAAATTCTTCATAAGGCGGATGCCCATTATTCTTGCCGCTCCCGTGGCGATATCGGTATAGCCCGAGAAGTCGCAATAGATCTGCACGGCGAAAAGCGCGGTTGCGATAATTACGGCGAGCGCGCCCGCATCCTCGGGGGAATTATAGACCGCTGCGACGTGAGAGGAAAGAAGGTCTGCCACCGCGACCTTTTTGAAAAAACCGACCGCCATATACTTCGCGCCGACGAGCGCGTCACGAGAGTTCCACCCCTTCGGCTCCTTCAGCTGAGGTATAAGATTGCCCGGCCTTTCGATAGGACCTGCCACGAGCTGAGGAAAGAATGAGACGAAAAGCGCATAGAAGAAAAAGTTGCGCTCGCACTTGATATCGCCTCGGTAAACGTCTATGACGTAAGATAGAGTCTGGAATGTATAGAACGAGACTCCGACAGGCAGAAGAAGATCAAGTTCAAAGGGTGTGACCGAGCCGCCGAAGAGGGTTATAAGACCTGCCACGCTTCCCGAAAGGAAGTTAAAATACTTATAGAAGAAAAGCACGCCGAGGCAGATAACGAGAGTCACCGTAAGGCATACCCTTCTTACCGCCTTTTTATCGCTCCTTTCGATAACGGACGAGGTGAGCCATGATATAAGCGTTGTTCCGAAGATGAGAAAGACCAGCTCCGCCTGGTAGCACATATAAAAATAATAGCTCGCGATAAGCAGCATTATCCACTTAGTTCTTTTCGGCAAAATGAAATAAAGAAGAGCTACTATCGTATAAAAGAGGAGAAATTGCCATGAATTAAAGGTCATCCTTCGCCCTCCTCTTCACCATTTTGTATAGGCTTGGCAGAGTGCCTTACCGCTTCGCTTATGCGGTAGGATAATGTATATACAAAGAGACTTATCATCATAGCTAAAGCTGCGCTTTCCATTTCAAGCTTTGAAAAGAATATAACGAGAAAAAGCGCAATATGAAAACCTATATTTACATATCTCAATATTTTTGCTACGTTATCCGAAAGCACCGAGCTGACTATATGTAATGCTACACATACAGAGAGCGCGATGACTGACGGTATAGAGGAAAACAGCTCCACAGAAAGTCTCCTTTCTTTAGTTATTTAAATAATCCACCTTCGTTATGGGAAGTCCGTCTTCGCTTATCTTCCCACCGTCATCAAAGATGCAGCCCTGAAAGCTTGTGCCCGATGAGGTAAACGAGACTTTTTCGATACCGAAAAGCTCCGTAAGATCGGAATAAAGCTGATACGTTCTGTACGTCCTTCCTATATCATTAAGGTGGAAGGCGCAATCGTAAACGTATTTATGCGCATAGATATAATCCATGCAGCTGCCGAGAACTCCGTCAAAGGAATAAAGCCCACTGAGAAGCTCGTCGTACGCGGTAAGCCACTCGACGTTTTTTGCCTCGTCCACAAGCTTATCAGCATCAACGGGGCAGAAGGAGAAGTATACCGAAGCGCCCGAAAGACGCGCTCGGCTTATTGCTCTGTTCATATTCGAGACGAGCCTCGGAGAGTCTATGGACTCCCAGGTCTTATTATTGGGATCGGTATAGTCCTTGCTGTCAAGCTGGCCAGCCTCGTCATTCCAATTAAGGTCGTATTTGGACTTATACCTATTGTTCATCGTGATATAATAAGAGTCGACGTATGCCTCGGAGAGCCCGACTCTGTTCTTATGCTGATACTCGCCGTAGGAGTCGATATTTCCCTTCTCTACGATGACCTTATAGGAGTCCTCGTAGCGGCGCGGCGTTCTCTCATATCTGTAATTCTTATTGAAATCCGAGAATGCGCCGAAGATATTTTCGTACTCGGATGCGTCTATGCATCTCCAGAAGTTATACATGCTTTCGAGGTCGGAAAGAGTTTTCCAATAAAGCTCTGACTCGCCCATCATATAGGTGCTGTTCTCGGGGGCAAAAAGGACGGTATCACCTTCCTTCGCGAGCTTTGACATCCCTTCAAGATATATAATTCCGTTGGTCGTTCTCGTTGTGCCGAAATTTATGACCTTGATTTTGCCGCCGAAGAGAGCTTCCATATAGGCGCTTGAAAGTCCTTGGTAGACCGAAGATCCGCCGAGAACTATCACTCTCTCCTTTTCGGTCGGGGTCATGAGCCTCGAGAGCTTGACCGAGAACGCACCGTTTGCCGTATTGGCGTACCTCGGCTCCATAGTTGCGTTGACGTATAGATTTTTAAGGCGCGAAAGGCTCGTTTCGTCAAAGCTTTTGTCGTTTATATCATATATACTGTCCGGATAATAAATGGTTTTCAAGAAGCGGAAGCCCGAAAACGCGCCGTTTTCAACCGTATGCACGAACCTCGGTATAACGAGAGTCTCGGCATCCTTATCGCAGAACGCGCCCGATGCTATGGCGGTTATGCGCTTGCCGTTGATCGTCTCGGGTATGACGATCTCGCGGTCATTGCCGAGATAAGCGGTTATAATAAGTCCTTCGCTCTCCCAGAAGGACGCCTTAGCGCTCTCGGTCGGGCACTCGCGATAGTATTCCTCGGTCTCAAAATCGCCCGCGTTGCTCGCCCTTTTATATATAGGATAAAAGATCACGGGCTCTTGCGAATCCCTATCAAGATAAAATCTCGAGCCAAAGCCGTATCCCTCTCCGCTTCCGTCTGCCTTCGTATTGAATTCGGTAAGCACGCTGCCGCCCTTGGTGAACGTTCCGTCATCGTAGAAAAGGGGCGGGCAGGCAAAAACATCAAGATATTCATCCGTGTAGGTGATCATAAGCTTGCCGTATTTCGGGGTCGCCTTATAATACTCGCACGATGTGGCAAGAACAGATGAAAAATCTATATTTCCCTCTCCCGCATCGTAGAAAAACGTGTTTTTATCAAGATAATTGGCGTATATCTTCACCGCGCCGTTGTCATCCGCGTCCTCAGGGCGGACACGGTAGCTGACCTCTCTCTCCTTCGAGATAAGCTCTTCCGACTCGATAGCCGCCTTACCTATGCTCCAGCCGATAAAATTTCTCGTCTCATCACGGGCAGAAAGGGTGATCTCTGTGCCGAAATTATAAAAATTCTTCGTTGCGTGAGAGCTTTCGTCATTCCCCGTAAGGTTATTTCCGTAGTAAAACGTCCCTATGGTGCTGAAGCCTATATCCTCGGTGAAAAGCTTCACCACCGTATCCTTCTCAATGGCGGGAATGAGGACCGTCACTTCCTTATCCGCGTATCCGTCCGTCACCTCGCCGTCCTTATTAAGAAGCTTGCCGTGGCTTAATTCTTTAAGCACGTAGCCTTCTCCGAGCCTTATCGCAAAGGTTGCATCGGAGCCTTCGGGTATTTTCACGACAAGCTCTCCGAGCGCCTCTACGCCCTCGTCTGCCGCGAGGATCACCTTGACTTCCCTCTTATCGGCATCATCGCTCGCCTTGCAGGAGACGAAAAGACATATAAGAGATAATAACAAGCACGCGATAATGATCGGCGTTCTGATTCTTTTTGCCACTCGGCTCCCCCCTTTTTTAATCTGTTGATCCCGGTATATAATACGGATCACAGATCACCGTATCCGCTCCGTTTTCCAAAAGCTCGTCCTTGCCGCGAAATCCCCAAAGAACGCCCACGGTCTTGCCCGCGCCGTAATTCTTCGCTGTGCGCATATCCGTACCCGTGTCGCCAAAATAGGCTGTGTTCTCGGGTGAAACTCCAAGGCTTTCGCATATGTAAAGCGCCGACTCGGGATCGGGCTTAAGCTTCATTTTATCGGTAGCCCCGAGAACTATATCAAATACGCCCCCGAAGTGCTTTGCGATAAGCTGCTTCACCGTCGGATCAGGCTTATTCGAAAGGACGGCAAGCTTTATTCCTCTTAAATAAAGCTCCTTGATAGCATCCTTTATTCCGCAGTACGGCTCGGTAAGATAGAAGGGATCGCTATCGTAAAGGGCGTTGTATTTCTTCGTTATCCTATCGCAAAGCATCTCTCCCTCTTCGCTGCCCGTATCTATTCCGCGCGAGGCAAGCGAGCGGTAAACGAGCTTCCTTGCTCCGTTTCCCACGAAGACCTTCGTCTCTTCCTTCGTTATACCCTCGATACCGTACCGAGAAAGGACGGTGTTGAGATTATACCTTATGCTTTCGACCGTATCAAGAAGAGTTCCGTCAAGATCAAAAATACAAAGCTCAGTCAATTTCTTCACCGTCCTTTATTATTTCTATAAGCTTTTTAAAATCATCGGGCAGCTCGCATTCAAAGGTCATCGCCTCGCCCGATCTCGGGTGAGTTAAAGTCAGCCTTTTTGCATGGAGCGCCTGCCCCGAAAGAAGCCTTGCGTGCAGCTTCTCAAACCTCGTTTTTCCGCCGCCGTAGACGGTATCTCCGAGAAGAGGGTGCCCAAGATGAGACATATGCACTCTTATCTGATGCGTTCTTCCCGTCTCGAGAACGAGCGAAAGATAGCTGACCCCCTTCGCGGTATAAAGCACTTTATAGTGAGTCACGGCATCCTTGGCTCTCGCGCCCGATCTTATGACCGCCATGCGCTTTCTATCAACGGGATGCCTGCCTATCGGCAGATCGACCGTGCCTTCATCCTCGGAAAAGCCGCCGACCGCGAGCGCGCGGTATTCCCTCACGACTCCGTGGCGCGCGATCTCTTCGGAAAGCGCTCTATGCGCAAAATCGTTCTTCGCGCAGACGAGAAGCCCTGAGGTATCCTTATCTATTCTATGTACTATTCCCGGGCGCATAACTCCGCCGATGCCCGAAAGGCTTCCGCGGCAATGGTGAAGCAGGGCGTTGACAAGAGTGCCCGAATAATTGCCCGCGGCAGGGTGGACAACCATTCCCGAGGGCTTATTGATAACGATGATATCCGAGTCCTCGTATATAACGTCAAGCGGGATATCCTCAGGCTCTGCCTCGTATTCGACAGCCTCGGGCGCGGTGTAGCTCACCTCGTCTCCTACCTTGACTATATATTTTTTATCCGAGGGAAGACCAAAGACGAGAGCCTCTCCGCTCTCTATCGCTCTTTGAGCGGCGCTTCTTGAAATATCAGCCGCTTCGGCTAAATATGAGTCGAGCCTTTTGCCCCGATCCTTTTCCTCTATAACAAAAATCATCTCACTCACTTTTCTTCTCTTTCGCTTCCTTGACGATATCCAGAACGAGCGCAAGCACGAGCATTCCCGCTCCAATGCAGACGAAGGAGTCAGCGCCGTTGAATACCGCGAAGTCTATCAGCGTGAAGTCTATGAAATCCACAACGTAGCCGAGGGCGACTCTGTCTATCATATTACCTATACCGCCCGAAACGACCATAGCCACCGATATCCAATATAGCTTATTCTCGCACATTCCGAGGTAGAGATAAAGCCCCATTGCCACGATCATTATAACAGAGGTGACCATAAAGACCCACCTTGCGTCTGCCATAAGTCCGAAAGCCATTCCGCGGTTTTCAACGTAGGTCAGATGAATGACGTCCTTAATGATCGGCACGCTGCCCTTCGGCTTAAGGAATTCAACGCAAAGCCACTTCGAGAGCTGATCTATCACGACTCCCGCAATTATCACCACCGAATAGAGTATATAATCTATCGGTCTTTTCTTTTTTATCTTAAACATCATATAATTTCCTTTACACGGGTAAGCCTTACCCAAAAATTGAGACCGCAAGCGAGGGGTGCCCGCTCCTCTGACTTACGGTCTTGACTTATCATTGATATTTATCTATATCAGTCCGAATCGGAAACGTCTACGTCGTGAGGCGTGATTATGTAAGTATTCTGAGATACCGCCTTGATCTCACCTTCGGTCGTATACGTTACGCCGTTCAGGAAAAGGAGCATCTTCTGGCAGGTCTCCTTATCAAGAAGCTCTGCGTTGAAGAATACCGTGCAGCCCTCTATAAGATGATCCGCAATTGAGCTGACCTCGGCAAAGCTCTCGGGCTTCACCACCTTAAATCTTATGCTGCTATCCTTCTCGTTATCGTCCGCCTTAAGGACAGAGCCCTGCTGAGTGGGAGCCTCGGGGCGCGCCGCAGCGATCCTTTCGCTCTCCTCATCGTAGCTTTTGAAGGTTATTTCCTCGTCCTCCTCGCGGAGCTTTTTGTTGATCCTGTCTGCAAGCTTTCCAAACATTTTTTATCCTCCTCTTATTTCAAAAAAAGTCTGCGCCCAACACGAACGAGGGTAGAGCCCTCTTCTATTGCAACGCCGTAGCTGTCACTCATTCCCATCGAAAGGACGGGATCATCGCCGAAGCCGTACCGCCAGGACAAGGTGTCAAACAGCTTTTTAGTATTTCTGTAATATGGGCGAAGCTCCTCACCGTCTGCCGCAGCGGGTCCCATAGTCATAAGCCCCTTGACCTCAAGCCCCGTAAGGCTCATGCAGTATTCAAGAAACCTCTCGGCATCCCTTGGCATCACGCCATCCTTTTGCGGCTCCTCGCCCGAATTGACCTCGATAAGCACGGGAATAGCTCTCCCGAGGATCTCGGATCTACGGGATATTTCCAGAGCGAGCGACTCCGAGCCGAGCGAATGAATGAGCGACGATATGGGCGCCGCGATCTTTACCTTATTCGACTGAAGAGTGCCTATCTGATGCATACGTGGCGAAAATCCGTTTGCCAAAAGAAGCTCGCGCTTGCGCTTCAGCTCCTGCGGTCTATTCTCTCCGATATCGGAAGCTCCGAGGCGAGAGAGCGCTAAAAGCTCATCGTCCGTCGCGCTCTTCGTGACCGCGACAAGCTTCGGCAAGGGCACGCCGACCCGAGCGGAAATTCTTTCAATATCAGACAGAAGCGCCGTATAATTCTTTTCTATATAACCAAAATCCAACATACCGATACTGCCTATTATAGTTTTACTATTTTAGTATATCACAGTGCAAAGAGAAATTTCAAGGGTTTTTTAAATATTTAATCAAATAAATATTTTTATATACTATTGATTTTGAATAAATATTTTGGTATACTATAAGTTGGTATATTATGAAGAATTACAAGAAAGGAGCTTTTCGATGCACGATAGTGTAATAGGAGCCTCTTTGCCCAGCGTGGCGGCGCTTGCCTATCTCGGAGACGCGAGGCATTCGCTTTTCGTCCGCCATATGCTCGTCGCAAAAGGGATCTCGAAGTCGGGAGAGCTGAACGAGCTTTCGCTCGGATTTGTTACCGCAGAGGCGCAGGCAAGGGCTTACGAAAAAATCGAGCCTTATCTCAGCGAGGACGAAAGGAGCGTTTTCAAGCGCGCCTTCAATTCAACTCATCTGAACAAGCCTAAGCGAGCCTCGGGCAAGGATTACAGGACGGCGACGGGATTTGAGGCAGTCATAGGAATGCTTCATTGGCTCGGAGACGAAAAAAGGATAGACGAGCTTCTTTCAAAAACATTAGAAAACGATACTGACGGAGGACAGAAAAATGATACAGAAGATTAAAGGAACTATGGATATTTTACCCGATGAGACCCCCTTGTTCCGCTACATAGAGGGCATCATGCGCGAGGAAGCCGAGAAGTACGGCTTCGGCGAGATACGCACGCCCACCTTTGAAAGCACCGAGCTTTTCGTGCGCGGAGTTGGCGATACTACGGACGTTGTGCAAAAGGAGATGTACACCTTCACGGACGATGATAAGTCTATCTCTCTTCGCCCTGAGGGAACGGCTTCGGTAGCGAGAGCTATTATTGAAAACGGCAGATGCTCCGATCCCATGCCCCTTAAATTTTACTACATTATAAACTGCTTCCGCCACGAGAAGCCTCAGGCAGGCAGAAGCCGTGAATTCTTCCAGTTCGGAACGGAGATGTTCGGCTCGGAGAGCCCCGCCGCAGATGCAACCGTCATCGCGCTTGCAAGCTCGGTCATCCGCCGCCTCGGGCTGAAGAATATAAAGCTTCACATCAACTCTATCGGCTGCAAGGAGTGCCGCCCCGCATACCGCGACGCGCTCGTCTCCTACTTCTCGGGCAAGACCGAGAAGCTTTGCGATAACTGCAAGAGCCGCCTTGATAAGAACCCCTTAAGACTTCTCGACTGCAAGGAGCCTGACTGCAAGGAGATAGCAAAGGGCGCGCCGAGGACTACCGAAAAGCTCTGCGAGAAGTGCGAAGGCAATTTCGATATGCTCAAAAGATCGCTCGATGCTATGGGTATAGAATACGTTGTTGATACCTCGATAGTCAGAGGTCTTGATTATTACACGGGCGCGGTATTTGAGTTTATCGCCGAGGGCATCGGCGCTCAGTCCACCGTCTGCGGCGGCGGAAGATATGACGGACTCGTCTCCTCTCTCGGCGGCCCCGAGCTGCCCGGCATCGGCTTCGGAATGGGTCTTACGAGAATAGTTCTCGCTATGCGCGAGGCAGGCGTTGCCGATATTCTCCCGAAGACTCCCGTCCTTTATATCGCTGCTCTCGGAGAGGCGGCGCAGGTAAAGGCTCTCGCTATAACCGAGAGGCTTCGCCGCGAGGGCAAATACGCCGAGTGCGACATTGTCAAAAGAAGCCTCAAGGCTCAGATGAAATACGCCAACAAGATAGGCGCGGCATATACTCTTATCATTGGCGACAGCGAGATAGAAGCAGGCAAGGCTCAGCTTAGAAATATGCAGGACGGCACTCAGGTCGAAGTTGACCTCGATAGCTTTAATATAGACTAAAATGCCAACAAGACTTGACTTTTTACCGATAAATCAAGATGACGTTAAGGCGAGAAACTGGTCTGAGGTTGACTTCGTTTTCGTCACCGCGGATGCATACGTTGATCACCCGAGCTTCGGCGTATCCATACTCTCCCGCGTCCTTGAGTCCGAGGGCTTTCGCGTGGCTATCCTCGCTCAGCCCGATTATAAAAGCACGACCGATTTCAAAAAATTCGGCAGACCGAGGCTCGGATTTCTCGTCTCGGGCGGTAACATCGACTCTATGGTCGCTCACTATACCGTATCGAAAAAGCGCCGCTCATACGATTATTATTCCCCGGGCGGCAAAATGGGGCTTCGCCCTGACAGACCCGTCATCGTTTACTCCAACAGAATAAGAGAGGCGTACGGCGATATTCCCATCATCGTTGGCGGACTTGAGGCATCTCTTCGCCGCTTTGCTCATTACGACTACTGGGAAGACAGGGTCAGAAGAAGTATTCTCGTTGACTCACGGGCGGATCTCATCTCCTACGGAATGGGAGAAAAGACCTTGGTCAGAATTGCGAAGCTGCTTGACCGCGGCGTGCCGATCAAGAAGATACGAGACGTCAGAGGAACGGTCTACCTTGCCAAGGCGGGAGAAAAAATTGCCTACGACTATATAGAGGTAGGCGACTTTGACACGCTTAAATCAGATAAGGAAGCCTACGCCCAAGCCTTCGGCATTCAATATAAAAACGCGGACTCTGTGCATGGCAAGGCGCTCGTTGAGTATTACGGCGACAAGATGCTCGTTCAGAATCCGCCGATGCCCCCTCTTGAAAGAGAGGAGCTTGATAAGATCTACGCTCTTCCCTACGCGAGAAACTATCACCCCGATTACGAAAAGGACGGCGGTATCCCCGCGATAGCCGAGGTCAAATTTTCTATCACGCACAACAGAGGCTGCTTTGGCGCCTGCAACTTCTGCGCTATCGCCTTCCACCAGGGCAGATCCGTGCGCTCAAGGAGTGAAGAGAGCGTTATAAGAGAAGCTAAGATCATATCTTCAATGCCCGACTTCAAGGGATATATAAACGACGTTGGCGGTCCTACCGCAAACTTCAGATATCCTTCCTGCAAAAAGCAGCTTGAAAGCGGAGTATGCGCCTCGAAAAAATGCTTGGCTCCGACCCCCTGCAAAAACCTCGAGATCGATCACTCGGAATATATGCACATGCTCTCCGAGATCGAAAAAATTCCGAAGATAAAGAAGGTATTTATCCGCTCGGGCATCAGGTTTGACTATCTGCTATATGATAAGGACGACAGCTTTTTTAAAAAGCTCGTTAGGGATCACGTATCGGGTCAGCTCAAGGTCGCTCCCGAGCATTGCTCCAACAATGCCCTTCTTATGATGGGCAAGCCCTCGGTCGAGGTATATGAGAAATTCAGAAAGAAGTATTTCGATCTTTGCCGCGAGGCAGGGCTCGAGCAATATATCGTCCCATATCTTATGTCAAGCCACCCCGGCGCGACTATGAAGGATGCGGTCGAAATGGCACTCTGGCTTAAAAAGTGGAATTACTCACCCGAGCAGGTGCAGGATTTCTACCCCACTCCGGGTACTATCTCTACCGTTATGTATTACACGGGTATTCACCCGCTTACCAAAAAGAAGGTCCCCGTCACCACAGATTACAGAGAAAAGCAGCTTCAAAGAGCGCTTCTGCAGTATAAAAAGCCCGAGAATGCAAATCTCGTGCGAGAGGCTCTCACCCTTGCGGGCAGAGAGGATCTTATAGGTAATTCTCCCGAATGCCTCGTCAGACCTGCTTTTTCGGGAAAGCCCAAGGGCGGAAAGCGCTCCTACTCGAAGGATAAGCGGCAGGATAGCAAAAAAGCTCGCGCTCAAAGTCATCTTCGCGCCACCCTTCGCCTGCTGCGAGATCCGCACAAAGCAGCCCGCGCAGTAAAAAGACGGATAAGCTCAGCCGTATTTTCGGCGAAGATGCAAAAAGGATAAAGCTTGAAGCCGAAAAAGTGGCAAAGGGAGCGAAAAAAGGCTCTCGCGGAGGCAAAAAGCCTCATTAAACGCAGTACCATTCGCATTTTTTGCGAATGAAAAGTTCTAAATTTGAAGGCAGAATACAGAGGGTTGAAAATTGTCGAAATAGCTGTTATGATGAATGCATTTCAGTCAAAAAACGGAAAATGACAGTTTTTACACCTCAAAAGTTTTCCACACTCTCCACATTGCAAAAGGTGGAAAAGTAAATAGTTATCAACCGAGTCGAACGGTAAATCAAGGGTTTTCAAGCCTTGCAACGTAAAGTTTTCCCCAATATCCACAAAAATCGTTGTGGAAAACGTTTTGACTGCCGTTTTGATAGCTTGTATCAAAAATCTTGGAAAAAGAATATTTCAGTTTTTTTAAAAAACGGCAAGTCCGCTTTTATTCCAAGACCGCTTTATCAAATCGAAGCGTTCTTTAGAGTAATTTTTACGAACCATTGCCGTTTTTTGTTGAAAAAGTAGAAAGTACGTTAGTTTTATGGAAAATTTGATTGCAGAATATACAAATGCGAAGCAAGCGCTCTTCGATAAGGTATATGGAGAGCTTCTCAATTCAGAGCAGCAGAGAGCGGTATTTACCGCTAAAGGTCCATTGCTTGTGCTTGCGGGCGCGGGAAGCGGAAAGACCACCGTCCTCGTCAACAGAATAGTATATATATTAAGGTACGGAAACGCCTATTTTTCGGAAAAGATCCCCGAGGGGTTGACCGAAGAAATGGTATTGGCGCTTAAGGATGCGGTCAATCTTCCCGTATCGGATATTCAAGAGATACTTCCCGAATTTATAGATGAGACTCCGTACCCCTCGTCTGTGCTTGCGATCACCTTTACGAACAAGGCGGCAAACGAGATAAAGGCGCGCCTTTCTTCCGCATTCTCCGATAAAAGCGTGACGGACGATATCTGGGCGGGAACTTTCCACTCTATGTGCCTTCGAATACTCAGAAGGTGGTGCGAGAGGCTCGGATATCTTCCCGGCTTTGCGATCTACGATCAGGACGATTCGAAAAGGGTCATTGCGGAATGCATGAAGGATCTCGGGATAGACGAAAAGCGCCTTTCCGTCAAGGTCGTGCAGTCGCTGATCAGCCGCGCGAAGGACAGACTTGAGAGCTATGATATGCTCGAGGACTCTATCGACCCGAGAGAGGGTGACGTCAAAAAAATATACAAGCTTTACAGCGAGAGAATGGCGAAGAACAACGCCGTTGATTTTGACGATATCATAATGAAGACAGTCGAGCTTCTCCGAAATAACGAGGACGTCAGAAATTATTATCAGAACAAATTCAAGTACGTGCTTATCGATGAGTATCAGGACACCAACCACGCGCAGTTTGTTCTGACCTCTATTTTAGCGGATAAGCACAGAAATATAATGGTAGTCGGAGACGACGATCAGAGCATATACCGCTTCAGGGGAGCTACTATCGAAAACATTCTTAATTTTGACAGAACCTACCCCGACGCGAAGGTGATAAAGCTCGAGGAGAACTACCGTTCGACAGAGAATATACTTGATGCGGCAAACGCAGTCATAAAGCATAACGATCAGCGCCACGGCAAGGAGCTTTGGTCAAGGCGCGGCAAGGGCGAGCTTATCACCTTAAGGCGGCTTGCAGACCAGACCGAGGAAGCAAGATACATAGTTGATAAGATATCAAAGGCAGTAAAGAACGAGGGCAAGAGCTACTCCGACTTCGCTATTCTTTACAGAGTAAACGAGCTTGCGAGATCGCTTGAGACGGTATTTGCGAAGAGCGGAATTCCCTACCGTATTCTCGGCGGTATGAGGTTCTATGACCGCAAGGAGATCAAGGATATGATCGCTTATCTTTCGGTCATCAATATGCCAAACGACACGCTTCGCCTTAAGAGGATCATCAATGAGCCGAAAAGAAAGATCGGTGCGAAGACGGTAGAAGCGCTTGAGGCTCTGGCGGAGTCTATGGGCATCTCGGTTTATGAGGTTATGCGCAGGTCGGGCGAATTCACCGCGCTGAAGAACTCTGCCGAGACTCTTACGGCGTTTACTTCCATGCTCGATTCCATACGCGATAGCGGACTCAGCGTCAGCGCCATGATAGAAAGAGTATTTGAGGATAGCGGCTACCGAGCTATGCTTGATGCCGAGGGATTTCTCGGCGAGGGAAAGCGCGACCACTTGCGCGAGCTTATTTCGGGCGCAAGAGAATATGAAAAAAGGTGCGCCGATTCGGGATCAGAGCCAAGCCTTATGGGCTACCTCGAGGATATAGCCCTTGTAAGCGACGTTGATAAGTATGACGAGAGCGCAGACGCGGTCGTTCTTATGACCATTCACTCCGCTAAGGGACTTGAATTCCCTACCGTTTTCCTCGCGGGAATGGAAGACGGAATATTTCCCTCGGATAAGAGCATCGGAGAGAGCGCTGAAATGAACGAGGAGAGGCGACTTTGCTACGTTGCGATAACGCGCGCGAAGGACAGACTCTATATCACTCACACCGACTCAAGAATGATGTACGGCAGAACGGGTTACAACAAGCTCTCTGTATTCGTCCGCGAGGAGATACCGAAAAGTCTTATTCACGACGATAGCCCGAGACGCGAGCCACCGAGGCGCCCCGCTTCTTATTTTGATCCGTTTATGCAAAGCCGCACGGCAGCCGAAAAGCAGCGCGCCTTCAATTCAAGGCAAAACACAAGGGATATGTTCACGGGGAAGAAAGCAACTCCAAGCTCCTTCGGTATAGATAAAATATCACCCGGCACACGAGTTATGCACGCTATATTCGGCGAGGGAACGATAGTCTCAGCGAAGGATCTCGGCGGCGACGTGCTTTATGAAATTAGCTTTGACAACGTTGGCACGAAGAAGCTTATGGCTACTTATGCAAAGCTGAAAAAGATTTGATAAATCAAGGATTATCACTACTTTTATTTACAAAAATCGCATTAATCGAGTAGGAAGCTAACCATTAATTGATTAGCTGTCCTCTCACACCACCGTGCGTACCGTTCGGTACACGGCGGTTCAATCATAAATGATGCAGA
>JAFTQV010000075.1 GCA_017462605.1 Clostridia bacterium
GAGCGGAGGTGACAATATTGACCAAGGGATTGGTTGCGTAATTGCAAAGGCTGTTTTCCGCGATAATGTCAATGCCGGCATTACAGAAAGCGGAAACCGAATTGAACACCGATATCCAAATGCCTTTCGCACCAAACTCGGGAACGAAGACAAGCATATACAGGATAGCTCCTATTCCTTCAATGATCAGCGTGCCGAACAGTACGTTCTTAACGAACTTGGCAAGCCCCGACATCGTATTGAGATTGAAGGCATCCTGAATCAGCAAACGGTCGCCGATGCCCATTTTTCTGTTGAGAAGAAGCATCAGCCCCGACATAATGGTGATGATACCGAGACCGCCGATCTGTATGAGAAGCAGAATGACGATCTGCCCGAATATGCTCCACGTTGATACCGTGGGGAGAGTAACGAGCCCTGTCACGCAGGTTGAAGTGGTTGCCGTGAAAAGTGCATCGAGATACGGCACGGCTTCTGTGCTTGCAGAGCTGATTGGCAATGCCAAAAGTCCGCTTCCTATGAGAATGGTCACAAGGAAGCTGAGCAATATGATCTGCGTGGTTGAAAGCGTGAATTTCTTTTTCCTAACCATAAGATTTTCCTCTAAAAAGCATAAAGGAACCAACGTCCTCTGCAGTCAGCTGGTTCCTTTTATCATTTTTATTTTTTACAATTATATCATATTTTACCGTTTATGTCAATATTTTTATCCACATTAACATGGTTACTTACAAGCGAGCTTACTATACCGCTTGCGGCTGCCGTCTCAAAGATAGTTCACCGCAAGGATAACTATACTCGTGACGATCATAACGATGCCTACAACGCGATTTAAGGTTTTGGCATTAGCCTTGTTGGCGATTTTGGCGGCAATTCTCGCCCAAATAAGCGTAAACACAACGCACAACACGAGGCAAAGGATATCGGGCATTCCCCCGATTACAAAATGGCTGACACCTCCGGTCAAAGCAGTAAACGCCATAATAAACACACTCGTGCCAACCGCCAAGTGCATAGGATATCCAAGGAAAGAGGTCAGAACGAGAAGCAGCATCATTCCGCCACCCGCGCCTGCAAAGCCGCATATGAATCCGACTATTATACCGCCGACGATTGCCTTGATCCGCCTGCTTTTCGGGGAGCCCGCCTCCAATTGCTCTCTCGTTTTGCTGACGGGCTTCAGAAGGAAGCGCAAGCCAATAATAATCAGCGCGATCTGCATCGTGCCGCTCATAGCCTGTTCGGGTAAAAAGCTTGCTACGAAGCTACCGATCATCGTTACGACCAGCACGCTCACAAGCAACGGCAGGCTGTTTTTCACGTCCAAATTTCCGCTTTTCTTATAGGTATACGCACTGACAAGGCTTGCCAGAACGTCGCTGATCAGTCCTATGCCAACCGCATCGTAGGCAGGTACCCCTAAAAAGGTTATGAGCATTGGGCCTATCACCGCAGCGGCACTCATACCGGCAAAGCCGGTTCCAATACCCGCTCCCGCGCCTGCAATAAAGCACACAAGTATTTTAATTAGAATATCTCCCATTATTATCTCCGTTAAACTTACTGTTTGTTTATGAGATATTATACAATATTTTTATGAACTTTTCAACCGATTCGGCTTTTCTTCCTTCAACTCTTTTTTGAGGGCTGACGATTGTTTTCGCCAGCCCTTTTTACTATTTTCACGGCAAATCGGTTTTTCCTCGAAAATTACGAACGATAAATCTCACCTGCGAATTTACTTTATCGACGGATGGAAATATTTCTCTCTTTTGCCAACAATTGTTGATATTCTATGATAATCGTTGGTAAGGATCACATCTATTCCCATATCTAAGAACTTTTCCGTTTCTTCCTTATCGTCCGACCAGAAAACGTTGCAAATTATGCCGTTTGCGTGCGCCTTATCTATCATTTCCTGATTGAAATAGGGCTTAAAAAGCTGAACCTTCTTGCATCCGTATTTTATAGCTCTCTCAACGATCTCCCATTTGTCCTTACCCGCGCCGCAGCATCGAGTTATCTCGGGATATTCACGCTGAAGGCGTTCGAGAAGGCAATCGTCGCCGCTCATAAAGTATACGTACTTTTCGCAGTCATACTTTTTAATAAGCTTCACAACCTTATCAAGATACTCGGGCTTTTCACCGATCGTTTTAAGATGAATATTCATCACGCAATGGCAAGCGAATTTTTTGAGTATATCCTCAAAGGTGGGTATCTTCATTCCCTCAAAATGCTCGCCCCGCTTAATACCGAAGTCAAGCTCACGAAGCTCGGCAAGCGTATATTCCCAGATCTTGCCCATTCCGTTTGAAACCCTCTCAAGAGTTGAGTCATGCATAGAAACGACCTCGCCGTCTTTGGTGAACCAGAGGTCAAACTCTATCTCCTCCGCGCCCATTGCCACGGCTGCGCCAAATGCGGGTAAGCTATTTTCGGGAAGCACCGTTTTAAATCCTCGGTGAGCGCAAACTCTCGGGTAAGGCATCACCGTATCGTAGCGCGCTATTGCGCTTCCGCCCGGGCGGTATTTCCAAGGGCGCCTTCCCTTTTCTATGTACTCGTAATGCGCCGAAGGCGGATTTCCGAATCCCGCGGGCTTATAATACTTTTTCTTCGGATCGATATCAACCGTTGCAAGCCCAACGCGGCTCTTCATGTTGATAAGCACCTCTCCCGTCGGAGCAACTACCATAGACGCGCCGCCCAATTCGGAATTCTCGCCCATTGAAACTGACGAACGAAGAACGTAAGCATTTGTATTATAGGCGAGATTTTGCGAAAAGATCTCAAGCGCAAGATGCGTATCGGTCCTCTGATGCGAGCATCCGATTATAATATCAAGATTCTGACGTGCCATATTCGCGAATGCTTCATAGAAATAGAAATCGTAGCAGGTGAGAAATCCAAATCTCAAGCCCTCAATTTCAATTACGTCAGGCTCGGAAAAATCAAAAGTATAATCATTGTCCAAATAATTAACCTCGCCGCAAGTCAAATGCTGCTTAAAGTATTTACCCACCATATTACCGCCGCGATCAAAGGCATACGTAGTATTTCTTCCCTTTTTGCTTTCTTCATACGATCGCGCGTTAACAAAAAACATAGCGTTGCACCGTTTGGCAGTATCGGAAACCTTTTTAAGAAGTCTCTCATTGAATTTTTGAGGCGCAAGGTTGGAATCCTCTATCGACTTTGCGAGGCATGGTATATCCGAGTTTTCGGGCAAAACGATAACGTCCATACTCTCGTCGCACATATCAATGAGCTTCAGCTCTTCCTCAAAATAATCGTCTGACTTAGAAAAATCAAGAGAATAAGCCGGTTGAATAATACATACTTTCATTATTTTAACCCCCCTTTTATATTTTATATCATATCATAAAATATTGTAAAATTCAACAATAATAACCTTCATAATAAAAAACGGCTGCTCTTCGCCAAGGCTCGAGCAACCGCTTTTTATTTTTGTTTTTGCAAAAGCTTTTAGCTTTTAAAGAACTTCCCAGATACCGGTCTCATTTGATACGGGAGTCGTTTCAACTCCTACCTCAGAGGTGGTTATAATGTCATTCGCTTCGGTATCTATAAGCGATATTTCGGGAGAAATGTACTCTTTTGTTTTCATAATCGTCTGTTTTCTCCTTTTTACTCTGATTTAAATGTGTCTCTGTAAGCCGCTGCCGACTTGCAATAATTATAGAGCTTTTCTACAAGAGATATAAGATTTGTATCAGTCTTATAATTTTCGTCGGTAGTTACAAAGTCATAATAGCTGTTGATGTGATAGCTTCCCGTATACTCGCCGTCGGTATAGGTGATCTCATCGATCAGCTGGTATGCGTAAAGCTCTAACTCAGCATATTCGTATGAAATTTCGCCCTCGGTATAAGTACCCGGCGTATAAGCGAGAGTGCTGTTACCCGATTTGAAGGTGTACGACTCGGTAGTCTTACCTTCGGGAAGGACGAAGCGAACGATAGGCTTCGTATCAAGTATTATAATGACCGATTTAAGTCCGCTTTCGGTATTGGTCTCGCCGCTGACCTTCTCAAACGCATTGTTATACGCGCCGAGGATCTCATCGATCTCGGTTACAGCTTCATCCTTGCCTTCGGAGTCAAAGTAAACGTATGCCGCTCTGATATATGCAAGAACGTCCTTGACGAGGGTCACCTCTTTTTCGATAGCGCTCGACTCAATGACCGCCTTTGCGTATTTTGGTATGCTTATATTCCAAGTGCCCGCATAATTCTTATCGTCTATCGTTAACGTTACCTTCAAAACGATATTCTTTGCCGCCGCATAGGAAGGAAGAGCTACCGCTACGTGGTAATACGTTACGCCGTCATCAAGGGTTACAAGCTCTGCGTTTTCATAGGTCGCGCCGTCAACGGTATAAGACGTGAGGTAATCTGCCTTGGGAATATATACGTTGTATACAAGCTCCGAGCCGAGAGTGATGCTGGTCTTGGGTGCGAAATCTATGCTTTCAATTTTAGCAAGCTTCATCGTATACGTCACGTTGATCTCGTCTCTTGATGACTCAACGAATACGTACGTATTGTCAGATGGAGCTTCAACTCCGATGGGAAGCGAGAGCGTTACACCGCTTCCTGTGCACTTCAGAATACCTGTTGAGGCTTCGTTGGTTTTGCCCGAGAGCGTGAACGCGCCGTTATCGGATATTATCTTGACTCCGTCAAGCGTTACGTTGGTGCTTGTGTACTCATCGCCGAGATCGAAGAGAAGAATATTTGCACAAGTTGCATTCGTGAGATCTATCACGCAGTTCTTGAAGTATACCTCAGAGCTCATCTTGATTTGTTCGGTAACTTTAGCATCATTTACGCCGTTGTATAATGCCAAGAAGTTAGCCACAGAGCCCTCAACCTTGAAGTTAATATCTTCATATCTGAAAATAAACTTCTTACCGTCGGCAGTGTTAAATTCGCCTCTGTACGCTAACATCGGACGTCCTACCGTTACAATATCTCCATTCTTGAAGACGATCTCGGTTGTAGTAATGATACCCCACGCCTTAGCATAGGCACGCACCATAACCTTGTCATCACGCGCGTTAAGAGTAAATCCGTTAAGGTCTATTGTAACCGTACCTCTTATCTGCGAGAAATTGTCATACTTATTCTCGCTCTGTAAATCATAATCGCAACGCATCAATACGAACGCCTGAATTGCACCGTCGCCAAAGGTTTCATCCTCCGCATTATAGAGAGAACCGTTTCCTTTAATATGATCCTTTGCGATGTTAATAATGTTGGTTGCTGTGTTATCGTCATACAGTAAATTAGACGCGTTTATGCAATTACCGTACTGGTCGAATAAAACGAAGGGATAGCTTGTAACAGATTCAAACTTCGGAGGTATGGGACCGTATTTGGTCATCTCGCCGAGCGCATAAGTAATATACGTAATCTCCTCTACGGTCGCTTCGCTTTCCTTTGCATATCCAAAGGACTTGCCGCCGATAACAATTTCTTCCTTGGGATCAGGAGCCGCAGCGCCATCGGGAAGCGTTATGGTAGTATAAAGACCCGTCGTGGAACTTACTCGGTATTCATAAGAAGAGTTCGCGTTAAAATCTCCCCACGTAGTGAATTTATCCATTGAGCTTGCTTTAATTTCGCAGCCCTCTAACACGTAGTTGATTTCCGAGGGCTTTGAGTCATTGGTTGGATAATCCGCCTTGAAAATCGTGATCTTGCTTGCCGCATTGGTAACGTCGAATACGCAATCCGTAAACGTTATATTCCAGGTTACTTTATACGTTTCATCCCTTTCTGTTGATTTAGATAAATTCTTCGCGATCATGCTTGTTAAGGCGCTTTCTTCTGCAAGCGAGAAATTCACGCCCACAAAATTCATATTGATTACTTTTCCGTCTATGGTATACTTCTGAAATTCTAAAAGCGCGGCACTTTTCAATACTACGTTACCGTTAATAACGTCAATCGTTGTTTTCCAATCTTTTTTGGAGTGAAGTTGGAACATAGCCTTGCTGGAATTTGCATAAAAAGTATATCCGTTAAGATCTATGGTAACCTTAGCATTACACTGCGCAGGATCGGAATAATACTCATTAGGGTTAGCCTCATAGTTCTTAAGCATAAGAATCTGCGCTTCTATTCCGCCTGCAGATTTGCTTTTCGCTGTTTTCATAGCACAATCAGCGCTACTTCTGTTAAATTCATTATACCCGGCTATAGACACGCCTTCCGCAAATACAGCAAAGACGTAGTCCGCGTGCTCATTAAGCAGTACGCCATACTTAGTCTGAATTCCTATCTGCTCAAGCGTATAGGTTACCGAGCTTTCGGTCTCCGACGCCTTAACGAATGAGGAAGCGCCTCTGTTTACCTTAGAGGTCGGAGCCTCGGTGCTTCCGTTAACCGTCATATAAAGGTAGTTACCCTCGCTTGATGCTTCCCAATGAACGCTCGAGCCGTTTGTGGAATGAACGTCCTCAAGGACGAGCGCGCTGTTCGAGGTTATTATCTCACTGCCGTATACGTTTACCTTAATTATATCGTTGGAATCAGACGTATTCTTATCGTTTGCGTTCATAACTGTCGCCATTGATGCCGCATTCGTAAAATCAAAGGTACAGTCGGTAAAGTCAACGTTATACAAGGTCTTTTTAGAAGCAATCAGATCCGAGTTCTTATAATATCCGAGGAAGGCGGTTGCCGCCGAGTCCGAAGCGTAGGAGAAATTAACGTTTTCAAACTTACCCGTAAATTCCTTATACTCCTCCTCCGCGTTTACATATCCGTCACCGTACGCATCGAAGGTCAATATACCTTTGTTAGTTAAAGCTATATTACCGTTAATAACAGTCAATGAGTAAGGATACAAGCCCGTGCCCAACTTAGCCTGAGTTGTAAAGAGAGATTCTCCCGTGTATTTCTGAGTAAGAGTGTGTCCGTCAAGGTCAATAACAATATTTCCGCAGGACTGACCTAAATTGACGTAGACCGAGGAAGCGGGCGCGTCACCTACGAAATAAATATAAACCGTGCTGCCGCGCTCTCCGTCGGCGTTGCCGTCGGTCAAGATCTTAGCAGCAGCTATCGCGCCGCTCGTGCCGCCGAACTCGTTAAAGCCTCCCGCAAAGCTTCCGTTATGGAATACCCATATAGCGTATCCGTCATTTCCGTCGGGGACGTTTCCGTACCTGCTTTCGGTATATCCGCCAAGCTTGTATATTTTATAACCGTCAACAGTTCCGCTTTCTCCGGGTACATACGGCGTACCGTCGTCACCGTACCAGAGCTCTATAGCGCCGGGAGCTATCGCGCCCGAGGTAAGTCTCTGAATAAAGAATTCACCGTCGCCGTTCTTTGCGAAAACAACGCTGTCCGCTCTTCCGTTGGCATCTCCGTCTACGACAGCAAAATCGCTGAAGGACAAGCCGACCGTTGACACAATTTCACTTCCGACAATCTTAACGTTGTAAACTATTCTGTCACCGTTTGTATTCGAAAGCTGAAGAGCCTCGCACGGAACGTTTGCCAAGCGGAAATCAAAGGTACAGTTAGTAAAGGTTGAATTTACTATAGCGCAAGCGTCACCCGTTGTGTTGCTGTATCCCGTCTCCTTGGTGTCAAAGACGAGGTTCGTTCCTTTATCTCTTGAATATTTCGCAATCTTTACGTTTTCAAAATCAATAGTGGTAGTGAACGTCTCGGAAAGTCCCGTATCGGCAGTACCGTAATCCACGCATACGAGAGCTTCGCCCGCGCACTTATTGATAGTACCGTTCATTATCTTGAAGACCGCGCGAACGTCATCGCCTTCTACTACCGAATTATCCGATACGGATATATTGATAAGATAACCCGAATTGCATTTTACTAAAATAAATCCGCCAAGGTCAATATTGATATTACCGCGAAGCTCGCTTACGTCCGAGGAGTAATACTGCTCGGCATTACGTCTCATAAGCACGTTATAATTTGCCGACGCGTCAATTTCAACCATAGCCTTCATTACGTCGCCGAAATCTAAATATCCGCCGACGAAGGTCTTATCGGCCTTGAAAACAACGAAGGGATACGTCTCGGCGTTGCTGTATGCTGCGGGAATCGTTCCGTATTCGCATTCAACGGGCGAAAGCGCAACCTTCTTGCCGATATCAAGCGTATGGTTGCTCATATAGGGATTGGATATTATATCGGGAACGGAAGTTGCGCCGGTATCCTCGGTCGTGTCGCTCTCCTCGGTTTCCTGGGTAGCCGAAGGATCTATGCCCAGAGCCGCAAGCGACTTATAGGTCGAAACGTACTCGGTTTTTACCGTCTTTCCGTCAGCCGAGAAGTAGAACATTGCTACCATTCCCGTTTCATAATTCTGCTCTTTGTCAAACGTCTGAGGATCTATAAGGAATTCGTAAACCGTGTTACCGTTAACACCTACCGATGGATTCTTCATAGAGATAGTAGGAATTGACAGGTGTCCCGATAATACCATTATAACGTTCTCATGCTGAGAAGCGAGCTTACTCCATATCTGATAGGGGTCGTTGGCTACACCCTCTTCAACCGTCGGATATCTGTGCATGAAGTAAGAATCCGGAAACTGAACGTACTCGTGAGTATTTATAATAACCTGGTGGTCCCAATGCTCCTCTATAACCTGATTTGCCCAAGGAATTACTTTATCGGGAACCTTACATTCAAGGTTTAAGACAAGGTATTTATTATCGGTCGCTTTTCCCGTTTTGTCCGTAGCCGTAAACGTCATATAGTAGTTGGCAAGGCTGTCAGCTTCGAAATAACCTATAGTACCGTTTTTAGCGGCTTCTGTAAAGTTAGCCTTGTCCTTGAAGTTTTTATCAAGCCGCTCAACAGAATCGTGATTACCCTGAATGAGAGAATAAGGAAGGTTGATTGCCTCAAGCTTGTTATGAAGATCTGCAACAAGCAGCCACTCCTCGGCCGCGTTCTCGTCTGTAACGTCACCGAGACCCATAACGAACTGAATGTTCTTTGCTTTCTTGTTTCTTGCTATCCATTCGTATATGTACGAGGTATAATTCGTCCCGTCGGTAACGTCCTTGATAGTAAGAGACTGAGTATCTCCGATAACAGCTATAGAATACGCATAATCATCTGCGGAATATTTGCTTTCCCCGAATAAATCGGAAGCATAGTGACCGTTTCCCGTCTGATCCTTGATATAGCGGTCGGTATTTTCTTCCGAGGTCAAATCGTAGTACGCCATCATAGCATCATGACTTACGATTTTTTCACTCTCATTATCATTACTCGCAAAAACAGACGCAACCTCATCAGCCGTTAAGGCTTCGGAATATACTGCTACGTTCTTGATCACGCCGCTGAAATAGCTTTTAGCATCGCAGCCTATCGAGTAGCATCTTGTCCTTTGAAGAACGTATACATCATTATTATAAACGTGCGGATGGTCAGTTACGGTATCGACAAGCTCGCCGTTAGCATAAAGCTTATATACGCTCTTACCGTCAACGATCTCATCCACAGCAACAAGATGAACCTAGCCCTTATCGATCAAGCTGTAATCGAACTCAACGTAGTTTTTCTTCTCGATGTATTCGTAACGCTGCATTCCGTCAAACTTATAGTAGCTGGATATCGCAGGCTTACCCTCGGGCGTTATCTCGAAGGATCTGTGACGAACAGTGTAACTCTTGAGATTGCTTATTATCGGTGAAGCTGTATCAACTCCGCCGTCAAAGCGAACCGTAGCCGCAAAGGCTCTCGGCATTTCCGTGTACGGATTCAGTACCATAAGCGGATTTTCTACGTCTGCCGCCGTAAATGCTCTGCCCTCTATCGAATCCTCGGCGTTCGATCCGAAGGTAAACACCGGAAGAAGCGAAAGAATGCACAGCGCCAAGCAAAGAGCTATTATAATAAATTTCTTTGCGCTTTCTGATCTTACATTTTCCATAACTTTTCTCCTTTTATATTTATACGCGGCGCACGGATCACATACAGGCGGTGCTTGATCCCTAAATCCTACCGCATTTTCATTTTAGCATAAAAGTATTGACTTTTTATATCAAATACTGTACAATAATAATCAAATACTGCTATTTATGGAGATAAAAAGTATGCCCGAAATACAAAAGGATAATTTCAGTACCGAAAATCAAGTGCGCTCCACTCTTAAGACAAAAAGACTCAGAGTTGCCGTGCATATTCATCAATTCGCGGAATTGGTATATATCATAGACGGAGAAACCACCGTCTGGCATCATGGAACCCGGGAGCTTGCGAAGGCGGGAGACGTTGTTGCCGTTTTGCCATATCAGGAGCACGGATTTTATACCGATGACAATAAAAAAATAAAATATTGGATGACACTTTTTTCCGAAGATTTAATGTCTGATATAATATATCATGAAAACACTTCCTTTGAATATAAAAATATGGTATTCAAGCCTTCACCTGAGCTTAAAGCGCTTATCGAGGCGAAAATGTTTGATACGTCTGACCAAATTATCGAGCCGAGCTTTGAAATGACGCTTGATTTAAAATCCTTGATATACACGACCTTTTCGGAATTTCTGAGAAAAGGCTCTCAGGAGCTGAGGGAAGTATCTGCCGCGCAGGATCAAATTCTTTCCTCAGATCCCGTAACTAAAACGATAAACTACCTGCGAGTCAATTTCCGCAACGATATTTCAATTGATGATTGCGCGAAAGAAATCGGATACAGCGCCAGCCATATATCGCACTGCTTACAAAAGAATTTTCACAGAACCTTTTTGCAGCTGCGCAACGATATACGCATAAGCTATGCCAAGCATCTTTTAAGATTCAAGCGCATGAGTATTTATATGGTTGCGCTCGAATGCGGATTCAACTGCGAATTGACCTTCAAAAGAGTATTCAAGCAGCTCAACGGCTTGACTCCGCAGCAATTCAGAAAAAAGCATGTGATCTCCAAACTGAAAAAATGATTTGCTGTTTTATTTTTAAGCCAAGAAGCCAAACAACGATTTCATTAAACAAACAGAAGAGAGGACATTTCGGCTACGAACCGATTTGTTCTCTCTTCTGCTTGTAATAAGGGTTTGGGCTTAGGGTATACTGCTATCAAACTCCGTCTCCGAATACCTCGTTTATCTTTTTGAGAATAACGAAGGCTATAAGCGCGGCGACTACAGCGACGGCGATTTTAATTATCAGCATTACGTTGACCTCTATCGCGACAGAGCCGAAGCTGAATTTGAATAAAACCTTATTAAGTAGACCGCCATTGTCCTTCGGAGTATCGCTCGGCTCATCCTCCGGCTCGCTTGCTTCATCCTTGGGTGGTGTATTTTCGCTGTCTGCGGGGGGTGTTTCGTCCTCGTCGGGCTCTGGTGTGCTGCCGCCTTCTCCGCCTTCATTGCCGCCTGCGGGCGGTGTGACTTCTCCGCCTTCGGGGGGCGTGACTTCTCCGCCTTCGGGCGGTGTCTCGGGCTCGCTGCCCTCGGGGGTCACAACAACGCCGGGATCTTCGGGAGAGGTGGTGTAAGGGTCGTATTCCGCTCCGACGTAATCGTATACGCGGTTGGCAACGACGCCGAACCATGCGGTAAACGCAGGTCCGCCGGGGATAAGCTCCACGGGCGCGCCCGTCAGATAATTCTGCAAGAAGAAGGCTTCCGTGCCTTCGGGAAGCGTGTATTTATAAAGCTCCTCACCGTCAACCGTGACGGGTGTGTATCCCGCGGGGCGATAGCTCTCGCCGTCGAGATAGATCGCAATTGCATCGCCCGACCACTGCTCGGTTGCGGGTCTTCTGTAATAAACGTTCACGCCCTTCTTGAATTCAACACCAACGCTGACAGAGTGATCGGGCATATAGAAGCTATAATCATATGGCGCTCTCACGAAGGTCTTTTCCGCATTTGAAAAGTTATATTCCGCGCTTTCCGCATAAAGATCGATCTTACTATCTCCATCGAGATAATATATTTTGCTAAGCACGTATCCCTCTTCGGGAGCGACGGTGAGATCTATCACGTCTCCGCTCGCCGCTTTTTCCTTGCTTAACGTAAAGTCTCCGCCTTCATCGGGAGTGAGCTTTGTTATACTGAGAACCAAGTCCGCAAAAATGCTTGCGTTGCTCTCGGGCATTGCGAATGATACAAGCAGAGAGTCCTCGCCTTCAAAGACCGTATTTTCCTTAGTGAAGGTAATCTTATTATCCTCTCCGTCACGAACGTCTACGACGATATCATCGAGAGATATTCCGCCGTTCATTATTATATAACTAACAGTCTCTCCGCTCTTTACGGTATTGCGATATACGCGCTCGCCAAGCTCTACGCGGCAGGTCTCTCCTGGGACCCAGCTATTACATTCAAGATTATAATAGCCGTCTTCTCTTCCTATAAAGAAATTCGTGCCCGAGGGGATAAGAAGAGTATCGGTATCGCTAAAGCTTATTTTTTTGTAACCCTCGCCTTCGCCTGCTTCAAGATAATAGCCGTAAGGGAGAATATCGCCGCTTATTTCGATATCCGACTTGGCGGTATAGTAAATAAAGCTATATCCCGAAGGGGTCTCAAGCACGTTCGGAAAGTTCGCTGTTTTAATATACGTGTCCTCGTACATATCGTTATGTACTGTGAGGGTCGCATCGGTATCTATATCCGCGAAGCCTTCCTTTGAATAGATCTCAGCTTGAATGATATCAAGCGGCGGAAGAAGGTCATATTGCAAATCTTCATTTACAATTGCCGAGCCTTCCTTACCAAAAAGGCGGCTACCCCAAGATATGTTAACGGCGGGATAGTCCTCTTCTTCAAGCGAAACCTCTCCAAGCTTTACGGCATTATCGCCCGACACATTACAGTATTCAAGGCTGACCTTCGGATAGCATCCCGACTCTCCGCCAACGTAGATCGCAGGCGCACCGCTGGCGATAACAGATCCGTTCTGATCATCATTCTCGGCGTATTCATTGTAGCCGTTCAGCGCTACCTCGGCGCTTCCTTTAACTATGATAAGTCCCTTTTCGCCCGAGGTGAGAGTACCTGAGATCTTATATCCTCCAAGGATTATATGATAGATACCTTCGCTGAAAACGAGCGGAGATGAAAGCTCTAAATCCGAAAGAAGCTTTATTTGCTTTTCTTCGATGCTTGCATATTCTCCGTTAGCGGCAGTCATCAGGGCTTCGATGCTCTCGTATTCTATCCACCCCTCGCCGCCGTCAATGCTAAGAGAGGCGGCTGCTCCATCGTCCGCGGATGAGACGATCACAAGCGAAAGCGAAAGGCTTAACGCGATGCAGGCTGCCATAATAATGTAAAGCAATCTTTTTTTCATAGAAGTAGACCTCTTTCTTATTGATTCAATTTTATTTTATCATACTGTAAAGGCACTTTTCAATCGCCGAGAAAATTTTTTATATATCGCTATGTTAAAATGCACAAAGCGAAAGACGCCTTTTTAAATAATATCTACTATTCGAGCCGCCTTTCGGGGTCGGACAATAAAAAAGAAGCGCCTGTGGCACGTTTCGTGCTTACACAAGCGCTTTTCGGGTCTGACCGATATTATTTTATTTCAAAAAGAAATACAATAGCAACGCGGCAAGAGTAAAAGCTCCGATAAGGCAGAGGAAGGGCGGTCCGTAGACCTGGAAGGCGGCGAGGATCGCCGCTCTTTTTTCCTTCGCGCTGAGCCTTACGAAATTTTTTCTCTTTTTATCGTATTCTTCCTGCTCCTCGGGAGTCTTTCCGTTGAGCGCAGCCATAGAATAGAGGGTCTCGCCGCGGTCCTCATAGTAGACCACGCGAACCTTCTTTTTCTTTTTCGCGCCCGTGGAGACCTTATCTTGCCCCTCGGCGGGCGATGCCGCGCTTTCGGGGGAGGACTTAGTCACGTCTCTTTCGGGAGCCGAATTTGCTTCCTTAGGGTTGAGGCTCGTACTCACTCCTCGCCACCCATTCCTTCGCAAAGATGGCATGCAACGAAGTGACCGCTCTCGATCTCCTTCATCTCGGGAGGAGTGGTGCGGCAAAGATCGGTGCAATACTTGCATCTCGTATGGAACTTACATCCCTTGGGGGGATTTGCGGGGCTGGGAAGCTCTCCTTCGAGAGCAACAGGCTCGGATTTGTGATGAGGATCTGCTACGGGTACTGCAGAGAAGAGCGCCTGTGTATAGGGGTGCTTTGCGTTCTTGCATATATCCGCGCAAGAGCCCATCTCAACGATATTTCCAAGATACATTACGGCGATATTATCCGATATGTACTTAACGACGGAAAGGTCGTGCGAAATGAAGAGATAGGACATATTCTCCTCGCGCTGAAGCTTCTTCAAAAGGTTGATTATCTGCGCCTGGATAGACACGTCAAGAGCCGATACGGGCTCGTCGCAAATAACGAGCTGAGGCTTGACGGCAAGGGCGCGGGCGATACATATTCTCTGACGCTGACCGCCCGAGAATTCGTGAGGATAGCGGTCGTAATAATGCTCCTGCAGACCGCATCTCTTCATAATAAGGCGGACGTAATCGCTGACCTCTTCATCGGGAACGATGTGATGCACCTTGACTGCCTCGCCTATTATAGATCCAACCGTCATTCTCGGGGGAAGCGACGAATAGGGGTCCTGGAAAATAAGCTGAAGCTCGGTACGAAGACCCTGAAGCTCCTTTTTGGATATCTTTGCAAGGTCACGCGTGGTGCTTTCGCCGTTCTTATTTACGTTTTTATATACGGCAGAGCCTTCGGTCACGTCGTAAAGACGGAGAATAGTTCTTCCGAGGGTGGTCTTTCCGCAGCCCGACTCTCCGACTATACCGAGAGTTTTTCCTCTTTCAAGCTTGAAGGATACGCCGTCCACCGCGCGAAGGAAGGATATGGGCTTGCCCATAAAGTTCTTTTCGATCGGGAAATACTGCTTAAGTCCGTCTACCTCGAGGATATAGTCCTTTTCGGTCTCGGTCGCTTCAACCGCAGCGGCTGCATCAGGGGTGATTTTTTTATCTTCCATTATTCCTCTCCCCTTTCTTCATCATATAAATGGCAGAATACGCTGTGCGTTTCGGTGATCTTGATCTCCTTCGGGTACTTGCCCTCGCACTTTCCGCATCTTCTCGAGCATCTTCCCTTGAAAAGGCACTCATCGGGAATATTGATCGGGTTCGGAACGTTTCCGGGAATGCTGTAAAGCTCGGAATCTGCGTCCGACGCAAGCGAAGGCTTAGCCTTCTGAATGCCGATGGTATAGGGATGCATGGGATTATCGAATATCTCGTATACGGTTCCCTTCTCTACTATCTTGCCCGCGTACATGACGACGACGTAGTCAGCCATTTCCGCAACTACTCCAAGGTCGTGCGTGATAAGCATTACGGACGCGCCGCACTCCTTCTGCACGTTTTTGAGCAGCTTAAGTATCTGGCTCTGAATGGTTACGTCAAGAGCCGTGGTAGGCTCGTCTGCAATGATGAGCTTGGGATTTCCCGTGAGAGCTATCGCTATCATAACTCTCTGCCTCATACCGCCCGAGAGCTGGTGAGGATAGTACTCAATGATCGTTTCAGGCATAGGAATGCCAACTAAGGTTAACATATCTATGGCTTTTTGCCTTGCCTCTTCCTTTGTCGCCTCAGGATTGTGGAGATAGAAAACCTCTTCGATCTGATAGCCAACTGTGAAGACGGGGTTAAGGCTCGTCATAGGCTCCTGGAATATCATCGAGATATCCTTGCCCCTTATCCTGCACATATCGGCAGTGGGCATTTTGGTTATATCATAGCAAAGCTTATTACCGCTCTCATCCGTGCCGAGATCGTCTGAATTGAAGCGGATCTCTCCGCCGACGACCTGACCCTGGGGAGCCTGGACGAGCTGCATTATGGAAAGGCTCGTTACGCTCTTTCCGCAGCCCGACTCTCCGACAAGACCTATAATAGTGTCCTTAGGGACGTCAAACGATATTTTATTTACCGAGCGGACAACGCCGTTATCGGTGAAGAAGCAGGTCTCGAGATCCTCTATCTCAAGGATATTATCGGCAGATTTCATCTTGGTGGTGAAATACTCTGGGGTTACCTTCTCGCGCTTCTTCTTTTCGAGCCGCTTCATCTCACGAAGATTGCTCTTGATTATCTCGCGGCTCTCTTTAAATGTCAATAAATTTGGGTTCTTGGGGTGCTTACTCATTTTCATCACCTCTTCGATTTGGGGTCCATCGCATCACGCAGACCGTCTCCAACAAAGTTGAAGGCAAGAACCGCTATAACGATAAGAATACCTGCGGGCACCCAAAGATTAGGATAGGATGCCATGGTTACGGGGTCTGTGGACGATGATATCATAGTTCCCCATGCGGCGTAAGGAAGCGGAATACCGAGTCCGAGATAGCTAAGGGTGGACTCGTAAAGAATGATGCTTCCGAGACCGAGCGTCATGGAAACTATAAGCTGGGGCATAATGTTGGGAACGAGGTGCTTGAAAATTCTTCTCCAAGCGGGGATACCCATGACCTCGCAGGCAACGATGAATTCCTGCTCGCGAAGGTAAAGTATCTGACCTCTTACCATACGCGCGGTACCGCTCCAGCCGAATACTGTCATTATAAGCATCAGGTAATATATTCGCATTTCGGTCGCGACCTGCCAGGAATCTATTACAACGGATGCGATAAGAAGTATGGGAAGGGTGGGAATACAGTTAAGCACGTCGACTATTCTCATTATGATCTGGTCGACCTTGCCGCCGAAGTATCCCGAGATACCGCCCATTATTATACCTATAATTGTTTCGAGAATGACGACGACGAAGCCGAGAGTCAGAGAGACTCTTCCGCCGTACATAAGTCTGATAAAGACGTCCATTCCCTTTTCATCGGTTCCGAGAGGATGCGAGGGAGTCATATCCGCATAGGAATTGACCTCGACCTCACCCTCAACGAACTGGATTATTTCATATTCATTTCCCTCTGCGTCCTTCGCCTTGATGCCCTCAAGGGTGATCATAGCGCGTTTTACCGTGGGAGTGTGGTCCGTCTCGGTCTCTTCCCACTCATAGCCGAACATATGAAGAATGGGGGGACCAAGGAAGGAGAATGCGAAGAGTGCCAAAAGCATAACTACGCCGACGAGCGAAAGGCTTGAGCGGAAAAATCTTCTCATAACCATTCTCGCGGGAGACATTTCCTTATAGTGTACTTCTTCCTCTACAAGCTCGAGAGACTCGTCGATCGGCTCTTTATCTTTTTCAATATTTTCGTTCATAATCGATCGCTCCTCTCTCTTATTTTGAAAGCTTGACTCTCGGGTCAACTACTGCATACATAAGGTCTGAGAGCAGCGTTCCTATGACGGTAAGCACCGCGAGGAACATATTATAACCCATTATGAAGGGGATATCTCCCTGCTGAAGAGCCTTGTATGCAAGACGGCCTATACCGTCGATAGCGAATACCTCCTCGGTGATCATCGCGCCTCCGAAAAGAGACGGAAGAATACCGGCAAGAAGCGTCATAAGAGGTATCATGGTATTACGGAATGCGTGTACGTAAATAACCTTCTTCTCGGAAAGTCCCTTCGAGCGAGCAGTACGGATATAATCCGAGTTAAGCACCTCGAGCATATTCGTTCTTGTGTAACGCATAAGTCCGCCTATTGAAAGCACGATAAGCACGAGCATAGGAAGGACAAGGTGATGGAGCATATCAAGAACGTAGGCAATGCCTGTGCTTGACGCGCCGCCCGTTACAAGACCGAATGCCGGGAACCAGCCGAGCCAGCTTGAGAATATTTTGATAAGCAATGCCGCAAAGAAGAATGACGGCAGAGATATACCGATCATCGTTACGATAGTTACCGTATAGTCGACGACGGAATACTGATGCGTC
Organism: Clostridia bacterium; assembly: GCA_017462605.1. Classification (GTDB taxonomy): domain Bacteria; phylum Bacillota; class Clostridia; order Oscillospirales; family CAG-272; genus UBA1740. The sequence goes on from JAFTQV010000075.1 coordinate 17,880, forward strand.
GCGCTCGTGATACCGAGCGGGATAGCGATAGCAAACTGGAATACAAGAGCAACAAGTGAGATAATGAAGGATATCCACATGTGCTGTGCTATAACATCTGCAACAGGCTGCTGATAAAGGAAGGAATCTCCGAGATCGCCTCTTAACATATTACCGAGCCACGAAAAATATCCCGATAAAATAGCGGTAAACTTATTCCACAAATTTGCGGTTCTATAGGTTACGGTACCGCTTACTTCTGTTGAATTCATCTCTATTACGATGCCTCTTTCATCAGCAGTAAAGCGACCCGATGCGAGGAGCTTCTCCGCGCCCTCTTCGAGAACGCGGTAGGAGCCTTTCTCCGTGAGTTCAAGGGTCAAACCGCCCTTACCCTCGTACGTGCCTGTGTAAAATTCAAGATATGAGATCGTACCGTCCTGTACGTCCTCGTATTTGTCCACTTTCGTGTCCTTTTTAAATAACGTGTCCGAATAATCGCCCTCGTCAAATTTGACGTTCAGATAAGCCTCGGGCATATAAAGACCGTATCTCTTTTTAAACTCGTCAAGCTGCTCGTGAGTTATCGTACCCTGCTGGATCTGCGCCGAGAACTTGGTTTCAAGATAGTCGGTGGGCATAAGTCTGACAAGGAAGTAAATGATAACCGAAACGCCGAGCAGGACAATTACTGAAAGACCGAGTCTTTTAAGTATGTATTTGGCCATGCTTCTTTCCCCGAATCGAAATTAGTTTGTCTCGTTAAGGCTTACTTCCCAAAGCTTGCTGAGAGGTCCGTTGTAAGGAGTAAGCTCGGATGCGGGAGTAAGAGTGCTTGCGTCAATTATACTTGTATTGTATGCGAAAAGGTCGCTTCTCTGGTAGGTGGGAAGCTCAACTGCAAGCTCCATAACGATGTCAAGAGCTTCTGCGTAATACTCGGTTCTCTTCTTCTCGTCAAGAGTTTCTCTTGCAAGGTCGATGATCTCGGAAAGATTTTCAACAAGCTCAAGCTCAGCGTCATACTTGCCGCCCGCATTCTTGCGGATAGCGCGATAACCCCAGTTAGCGGTAGAGCCTGCGGTGGAGTCAATGTGATATACCTGATACATATCAGGGTCAACGCCTGCGCCCCAAGCTGCTGCCCAAACGGTAAGGTCTCCGCTGTTAAGTTTTCTAAGAGCATTGATATCGGGCTTGACCTCGATATCGAAGCCGTGCTTATTAAGGATCTCTGCTGCTCTCTTAAGAGACTGATATGCAGGGTGGTCGGTTGTATCGCCTGCGATGGTGAATACGTAGGAGAGGGTATCTCCGGTCTTGGTGTTGGTATAAATACCGTCCGAATTCTTGGTATAGCCCGCAGCCTTAACGAGAGCTTCGCTCGTTGCTCCGGTTTCATCAAACTTGTAATACTGACCGTTCTCATCAGCCGCGGTGGGATATGCCCACGAAGCCTTGGTCATGGGGCGGGTAATAGCCTGAGAGTAGCCGAAGTAGTAATCAACCGCGTGCTGAGTATTGATCGCGTGCATGATAGCCTGTCTTACAGCGAGGCTCGGAACCTTTTCCGCGTTGATTCCTATGTAACCGTAACCGTTGGTCATAACAGCGGTACTTGCAAAGCCTTCGCTCCTCTTTGCGTTAACACTGTCAATGTTCTCCTGCTTGCAGGCAGGCTCAACGAAGTGAACGTCGCCCGAGTAAAGAGCCTCAAGCATAAGGTTGGTGGAAACGACCTGATAGTTTACGTACTTGATCTTAACGTCAAACATGAAATGCTCGTTGCGCTCAAAGTAAACGACGTTATTTTCCTTGAATGTACCTTTGGTAACCTTCGAGGAATCGCCGTTATAGGTAGTTGCTTTGTAAGGACCTGCGCCAACGGGAACGCCGATCTTATCGGGATCCTTTATGACTTCGTCCATGAATTTAATGCTACCGAACTCAACTCCAAAGTGTTTCTCGTAGTCAAACGCCTCGATCTGCTCTGCGCTGGAGTAATAGTACATAGGAGCAACGGTAAACGCAAAGTTCCAGATAGCCTTGGGGTCAACCTTATTGATGGTGATCTCAAGAACCTCGTTGGTATCGTTGGTAACAGCGCCGTTCTCATCAAGGACGGGAGCCTTGTACTCAACGTCGTTAACGGTTATGGACTCGGTCTTGTTTACGTACTTGATACCCGAAATGCTCTCGATCTTGGTGGTAAGACCGTCGAAATAATTTTCCTGCTCAAGGAAGGAGTAGTAGGTAAGAAGCTCGTTTGCAGTATTCCAATAAGTAACGACCTCGTTTACCTTATTGGGGAAATAGCTCTTGTAGATCGCGTCGATAGCCTCTTCCTCGGTCCAGTTCTTGCTCTTCTCGCCGAGAGAATACTCAAACTTATACTCATCCTTATTCCACTTGATAAGACCCTCATTGTAAAGGAATGCCTCGGTATCGGTGGTAAGGGTTACCTTGTTGCCGCTCTTATCGGTGAATACGATATCCTGAGCGGTTCCGCGAGCATAGTTATAGTCGGTCTTAAGCTCCTCGCGGAAATACTTGTCCGCAAGGTTGTAGTCGTCTACTACCGTGCCATAGGTCTCGTCAAACTCAACGAGGCTATTCATGATCTCGGTAAGCTCGGTGATCATCTGAGAAGCGGTAACGCTCTGGTTCTTATGGCTGTCATAAACCTGCTCAAGGCAGTCAACAAGTCTCTGAATACGCTCTTCCGCAAACGTGTCAAAGGTCTCGGAGAAGCCTTCCTGCTCATCCTCGTTCGTGGTCTGAGTACGGTACTCCTTAAGACCTACGATATCGGTAGAGTAAATGGTCGAGCTTCCGTAGTAAGCGGGATCGAGATATACGTAGAGGTTGAAAAGAACGTCTCTCATAGTAAGGGGAGAACCGTTCGAGAACTTAACGTCGTTCTTAAGAACGAAGCGGTAAACTGTCTGATCCGTTACTTTATCGTTGTTGCTGTCAACGGGGATAGCCTCGTAGTCAAGAACTACGCACGCCTCGTTTTCAAGATCCTCGGATACCTTACCGTTCTTATCAGCGGCAAGCATACCGATCTGAGTCATACCTACTATCGATCCGTCAGGCGCTGAGGACGAATAGAAGGGGTTGAATACGCCGTCAAGCTCCGATGTGGAGAGGACGAGACGAGTATTCTCGTTGTCGATCACCGTCTTTTTTCCGCCGCATCCGATGAGAGCTGTCATAGCTCCGAACATCATAACAACGACAAGAAAGAGGGAGATCAGTCTTTTTGCTGTTTTCATTTTCGTTTAACTCCTTTTATATTTACGATTGTTTATCAACTGTAATATTTGCGGTGAACTCCGAAACGCCCGAAAGAGCCGAGGTATCGTCCGTATCATTATAATAATAAACCTTTGAGATACAGGGGAATTCTCCGTTATAATCGGTTTTTAAAGTACCCGAAACAAAAACCGAGGATACCTTAGCGCCGGCAGTCATATTGACGGCGAGAGCCGCTACCTTTGCGGTTACCTTGATCTTATCGGTGCTTTCCTTGATATCATAGAAATTCATGGTGAAGCCCTCAAAGGATACGTTTCTTACAACCGCTTTTGCGCCGAGAGATGAGAATATAGCGCAAGAGGGATTAAGAATGCTCGAGGTTTTATTCACGGTAAAGTTGGTTACCTTATATCTGTTGCCCTCGAAGATCTGATTGAAGTCGCCCAGGGCAAGCTCCTTGCCCTCGCAATCAATGTTTGCGGTGAGATATACGTTATCTCCCTTAGCAGCGCTCTTAAGCGCGTCATAGTTATCAACGAGCTTCCATACGCCCTCGATATGCTTTACGTAGACGGGGATATCGAGATCAGCTTCTCCGCCGGGGTGGGTGGATGTGAAATCCCATTCGCTCGTGCAGTCGGGATCGCTGTAATATCCTATGCAGGTATGATCCTCACGGGTATTTCCGAAATCGCGCCAGTCCTCAAACGCCTCGCCTGCCGAAACGTTGTATGAGCCGAGAGCTACGCTCTTGTCCCCGTTCATATAATAAACGGTGTACGTATAATGTATATCCTTCTCCCAGCCTGCGTAAAGAGTGAGATTTTCAACCTCAAACGCGGTGGAAAAATCCCATTTTTCACTTTCCTTACATTCCGCGCTCGTATACCAGCCCGTGAAATTATAACCGTTTCTCGAGATGGAATAGTTCGGCAGAGTGATGGGATCTATAATATACGTACCGGGGTGATATGCGAAATTCACCTTGGTATTCGTGCTGGAGGTTCCGTAATTCAGAGTTCCTCCGTTGACCTCAAAGGCTACTATGTTTTTACCCTTAAGGCTATTGCCCGCTGCCGCGCACCCTGACAGGAGTAGAGTCAGGGCTACGGCAAGAACTGTTATAAAGATCAGTTTCTTTTTCATTGTACACTTCCTTTTTTCTTCTTAAGGAATACGATCACAACGACGGCTGCTGCCGCGAGAACAACAACGGATACCGCTACGATAATAACCGCGGTTACCAGGTTGCCGCCATTGTCAGAGCCATTAGGATCATCGGGAACATCGGGCTCTGTGGGCTCCTCGGCAAAATGATCGGAATAGTTAAGCGAGAAGTCAGGCTCAACGCCCATTGCATTCTTAAGCGCCTCGATCTTGGTATCAAGAACGGAAGCGTTCTTAACGAGCGCCTTATCCGCATCGCTGAGTCCGAGATAGAATTCTCTCGCATCCTTAACCTTATTGAAGAAGTATTCAGAATTAGCTATATCGAAGAGGTGAGCGATCTTGTTCTCCGCTACGCTTACGTTGTACTGGCTGCAAGCCTTATTGTACTTCTCAACGTAAGACTCGTCAACAAACGCCATCTCATCCTTCTTTTCAACGAGAGCGTTATACGCGTTTATAGCCGCGTCAATAAGGCTCTTATCAAAGCGGTCTGCTGTTTCGGGAAGCTTCCTAACCGCTTCTATGAAGGATATTGCGTACGGTCCCATAACCGTTCCTGAGTTTTCGGTCTCGCTTGCCTTGAAGTAAGCTCCATAGATCGCCGAATCGTATCCGAAGGAATTGGTGGGAATAACGTAGGTAAGTCCTTCTGCCGCCTCACTCGTTACAGTATCAACGAAGTTTCTGTAATTGTAAGGAGGAGTAACGATATCATCCTTCATATAATAGTAGTTATACTTGTAAAGCTTATCGAAGCCGGGGTACTGAGATACCGTCGAAGAGCTGATCTCGGGGATCTCACCCGTAAAGGTTGCCTCAAGAGTGGGCGCATAGTAGGAATTGAATACGACAGTCTTAAGATTTTCGCATCCGAAGAACGCATAGTTTCCGATATGAGTAAGCGAGCCGGGAAGAATTACCTTTTCAAGGCTTGTATTTCCGTGAACGGCACCGAAGTCGATCCTTACCGTTCCTTCCTCAACCTTGAATTCCTTATCCGTCTTAGCTATGGGATAGCGTACGAGAACGTATCCCTTTTCGGTAACCAGGTAAAGAACGCCATCCTTAAGCATTACGCCGCCGAGATCCTTGGTATATATCTCGGTATTCTCTTCCTTGGTAAAGAAAGCTGTAAGGCTTTCGCATCCCTCAAAAGCGCCGTCTCCCACGACTTTAAGAGACGATGTTATCTCAAACTTCTCGATCGCGGTGTATGCAAATGCCGCAAGACCGACAGTCTCAAGCTTGGGAGCATATATCTCCTTAAGCTTAGCGCATCCGATAAATGCATAATCGTCCGCAGTCTTAAGATTAGGAGCTATGACCTTTTCTATGTTATTCTTTCCTTCGGGCTCGGCAAATGCCTGATTGCCAATGAACTCAGCGCTGCTAAGATCGATCTCTGCGGGAAGCTTGGTATTATATACGCAGCTCTGACCGAAGGTTACGACCTTATCAAGGTTTATCGAAGAAAGAACTTTATCATTATAGAATGCGTATTTGGGAATCTCCTTAAGATCCTCGCCGAGAGTGACGGTCGTAAGAGCGGTACAGTCTGCAAACGCAGCCTCGCCCATAACGGCAACTCCTGAGATATCTATTTTCTTAAGCTTTTCGCATCCGCGGAATCCGTAAATTCCTATCTCGCGAAGCTTGGGAGCATCAATGCTCGTTAAGGTTGCCGCGCGGGCGCTGGTATCGCTATAAGGAGCAAATGCATAGTTTCCAACCTTTTCAAGCTTGGGAGCGGTGACGGTGGTAAGAGAAGTACAGGTTGAGAAGCACGCCTCTCCTATCTCGGTAACGTTGGGAATATTTACCGCGGTAAGGGATGAGCAGTTAATGAACGCGCCCTTGCCGAGAGCTCCGCTGACGTCTTCAAAATCAAAGCTCGAAAGCTTAGAGCAGAATGCGAACGCGCCTTCGGAAACGGTTGCTCCCTCTCCAAGGATAGTAACGGTAGTAAGCGCCGTATCGTTAGCAAACGCGTATTTTCCGATGACAGCCTTCGCTCCGAGAGTAACAGTCTTAAGGGATTTAGCATCCGAGAATGCGTAATCTCCGATAACAACGCTCTCCGCGCCGATATTTACGGAAGTCAATGCGCTTTCGGCAAACGCAAGCTCGCCAACGTAGGTTACGTTGCTGAGGTCAATCGACTGAAGCGAGGTGTTGCCAAAGAATGCGGCTCTGCCGATAGACTTGACGCTTGCGGGAAGAGTGATATTCGAGAGCTTCGTGCAATTTGCAAAGGCGGATGCGCCGATGCTTTCAAGAGCCGAATTGCCCTCAAAGGTAACGGTAGTAAGAGAAGTATTGGATGAGAACGCTCCGTCCGCGATCTTAGTGACCGCCGCGCCAACGGTGAAGCTCGAAACGGACGCGCCTGGAGTGAGAAGAACAAGAGTCTTTCCGTCCTTGGTAAAGAGCGCCTTGTTATCAAGCTTATATTTAGCGGAAGCGGAAGCATCAAGCGTAACGCTGCCGACCTTATCGAATATGCTTACGCCGCCGGAAGTGATGAAGGAATTTTCAGCAAATACGAGAGTTTTAAGTCCCGAGCTGCCGAATGCGGCGTCGCCGATAGTAACGTCACAATCGGGAAGGGTGAAGCTTTCAAGCGCTGAGCATTCGTAGAACGCGTTATTGGCAATTGCCTCGCAGCCGCCGTCAAACACAACGTCCTCAAGCTTTGCGCAGCCCGAGAATGCCTCGGCGCCAAGATAGGTTATATCATTCTTGATCTCTACCGACTTAAGCTCGGTGCAGTTCTTGAACGCGGAGTCCGAAATGATATCGCTATATATCACTATACTCTCAAGGGGAGTATTTTCAAACATCTTCTCGGATACTCTCGTCTTGGTTCCAAGCTCGACCGAGGTAAGCTTGGAGCAATCCATAAACGCGCCGATTCCCGCAAGGCTGAGCGTCGTAAGCTTGATATCGCTGAATCTTGCGCCCGCAAAGGTATACTTACCTATTGCGTAAACACCCGAAAGATCGGGAACTCCGATGCCCTCGCAGGTAAGGCTCGTGCATTGATAGAATGCGTAATCGTAAATAGTGTTAACGTTTTCAAAATTCACGTCAACAAGTAAACCGCAGTTTGCAAAAGCGTACTCTCCGATAGTCTTACAGCTCTCGGGAAGAGTTACCGATGAAAGATTTTCACAGTTATAGAACGCATACTGGTTTATAGTATCAACGCCTTCGGGAATAACGACCGACGTTACGGTATCGTTGCCGAGAGCATCTCTCTTTTCATCAACATCGTAATAGCCGTTCTCATCCTTTTCGACCTCTCTGTCGTGAACGAAGTCGTAGTGGCAGAATGCGTATTCGCCTATGTATAAAACTCCCTCGTCATCGGGAATGATAACGTCTCCGCCCTTGCCCTTATAAGCAATAAGCGTACGGTTTTCAATAACGAACTCACTCTTTACCTCAACCGAGCAACGAGCTGCAAGGAGCGAGGTCTTTCCGTCTACCGCGATCTGAAGGCTGATATTTGCCGTTCCTTCAGCCTCGGCGGTGACAACACCGTTCTCATCGACCGTTGCTACCTTGGGGTTACTTGACTTCCAGGTCAGAGTGTATCTGTCCTCGGGAAGGTTCCAGGGCTTAAGATTGTAATTAAGCTGTATCTGCTCCGAGGGATAGAAGGATATTTCGCATTTCTTGCCGAAATAGTTGATAGAATCGGTTCTGCCTATTTCGGAGAAATCAATATCGCTGTTGAAGGCGAAGAGAGTATTATAGGATACGAAATCAAGCGCCTCGATCTTGACCTCGCCCGAGGATTCGGGATTCTTGACCTCATTCTCGGTTACCTTAACAGCTATCTTTTTGGAAAGAGGTACCGTATCTCCGAGTCCGTTTTTGGTCTTCCAGGAATTACCCGTGACCTCTATTACGGCAGAGCCTGCCTTAAGAGCCTCGATCTTACCGCCGGAAATCGCAACTACGGACTCATCCGAGGATGTCCAGGTAAGAGCATTGAGGTAATCGCCATCGACCGCCTCTTCGCTTCCCTCGCGAACGAAATACTCGGCAAGGTCGAACGTCTCGTTGATATCAAGCGTGATCTCTTCCGACTTGAACTTGATATCTGTGCTGTCTGTCTCAGGGAAAGGAATGTAAGCAATGCCGCTGTTCATCGCATAGTCATCAATATGAATGGTAAGTCCCTCGGGATCTCCCGAAGCTGCGATAGCGTCGAGATAATCGGTTATCTCAAGGGTGACCTTAGTTACCTCTCCGCGGTTCTCCTGATAGATCGGAATAGGATAGTCGCAAAGAGAGGAATAAGTCTTCTTCATCTCTCCTCTTTCCATTATCTCGTAGACCGCGATGGGACGAAGAGACATAGCGTAGTGATTATCGTAAACGTAAATATCTACGTAATATCTGTCTTCTTCCTTGCTCTTATCGTATTTGGTATAGAACTTAGCGTCCGTAACGGTGGGAGCCTCGTAATCTATATAGAAGGAGAAGGAGTATGTATCAAGAGAGTTGCGGTTCTCGCTGTCCCAGTCGAGAACTGCGCTCATAGTGACCTCATAGTGAGAATTATTGCTTCCGAATATCTCATTGGTAGCGTAATCTACCATGGGGATATCAAAGCGAGAGTAGTAAGGTAGCGGAGCGCCGCCGTAATGCGACTTATAGCAGTTGTATTCGGTATTTTCCCAGACGACCTCGCCCGTTGCGGTATCAACGATAGTGGTCTTAAGCTCCTTTGCGCCTCTGAGAAGTCCCGCGTATACGCCGTAAATGCCGCTTATCGCATCGTTGAAGTAGGATACCGCAGCATGCTCACGGGTTCCGGGAATAACGCTGTATTCGCTCTCATCTACCTCGTAAAGGTACGCGCCGAGAGGAATGATGTAATCGTAGTAGTAAAGTCCGAGAGGAGTAGTAGCATAATAGTCTGCCTTTATCTTATCGTCCTCGTCGATAGCGTTGTTATGCTTCTCGGTCTCTTCCTCGTAGTAGTCAAGGTCGAAGATATGAGCCTCGCCCCAGTCTCCGAAGAATGCAAGGAAGGGAGCGTTCAGGTCAACGCCTTTTTCCTCGGTATTGTCAAAGGTAAGGTAGCCTTCAACGAACATACCGTTCTCAAAGCTTTCGTTTATGTAAGCCTTATCGGCAGCGGAAAGAGTGATCTTTGCCGTTACCTTAGCAGTCTTGCCTGCTTCAACGGTAAGAACTCCGCCCTCAAGCGTGCCGCCCTCAGCCTTATACTCTGCGGTATTGGAAAGCATATAAGCCATCTCCGCAACGTACTCGGGGTCAGAGGTGGAAACGCTCTCTGTCATCGCGATATTGCCAAGCTTGTAGCTGACGCTCTTATCGGAAATGTTCTCAAGGTTGATCGTCATTTCGTAGACGCCGCTTCTCGTCGGATCGTCTCCAAGCTCAAGCTTGGTCTTGCCGAGCTTAGTGCCGTCTTCGTTAAGCACGTAAAGATACGCGGGAGTCGTGGTAGACTTAACTATGTCCGCAATACCCGCGCCCTGCTTTCTCGGGGAGTAGGGGTTGCCCTTCTTATCAAGAGCGATGGTCGCCGTGGACATGCAAAGCTCGTTGACAAGGTCTCTTACCTCGGTGGTGCTGAACTCGGGGTACTTTTCCTTAACGTACTGGCGGATAAGAACGGCGATACCGCACATATTGGGCGCCGCCATACTCGTTCCGCTAAGCTCCTCGTACTCTCCGCCGGGTATAGCCGAATAAATGTTTCCGCCGTGAGCGGTGACCTCGGGCTTAAGCTTAAGATCGGGAGTGGGACCCCAGCTCGAGAAGTCACTCATGAAAGGACCTGCCTCGTTGGAGTAGTCGAATACGACCTTACCCGTCTCAAAAGCCGCCATAGCCTCACCGTCATCCTTACCTATGGAGATAACGGGAATGTTGAGGTGGTTACCGACCGTCATCGATATCTCACCGAAGACGTTGTTATATATGATTACTGCGGCAGCGTTTGCCTCTTTAGCAAACTGCACCTTTTCCTCGAAGGTGATGTCTCCTCTCTTTACGAGAGCGATCTTGCCTTCAAGATCAAGACCCGCATAGTTGATCGCGTATCCGAGACCGGGAACGGTGACGTACTCAAACTCCGCGTGGGGATTTTCCTCGTTGACGCCGAGCATATCAAAGAAATCGTAGAGCTTCGCGCTCATATTGTACGCCTCGTTGAAGAAGACCTCACGGTCGCCGTTGACGAACATGTAGTTCTCCTTGTTGCCGTTTATGGAAGCAACCGAGAGAGACGCGCTGTACGTAGAGGGCGCTCCAACAGTCGCAGAGTCGGGGTTATCCGTCTTATTGGTATTACCCTGCTCGGAGCCGAATCCGCTGCTGTAATCATTGGAAGCGGCAACGATAAGAGATATGCCCGCAGCCTCTATTCTGTCATAAATCTCATTCTTATATTCATCGTCAACCTCGCGGGAGAAGCCGCAGGAGGTACCGAGCGACATGTTGATCGCGTCAACTCCGAGGACTACCGAATCCTCAAGAGCCGCAAGGATATCTCCGTCCTCACCGCCGTCCTTATAGTCGCTGAACACCTTCATTATCGCAAACTGCGTATCAAGCGCAACGCCGGTGATCTCGCTGTCATATCCGCCGATAATGCCGGCAACGTGAGTTCCGTGGCTGCTTCTGAAGGGCATGATATCGGTATCCTTATCGGCGTAGTCGTAGCCGTAAGCGATCTTATTCTTGGTAAGGTTTCCGTAGTAAAGCTCGCGAGCCTCGATAGACGTATCGAATTCGTAAGCCTTAAGATCCTTCATAAGAGCCTCGATATCACTTCTGTCATAAAGAGGATCAACTACGTCGTGGGTAGTGAATGCGCTGTGCGTATAGTCGCATCCCGTATCAAGCACCGCAACGATAGTTCCCTTACCCGTGAACTCAATGTCGCTGCTATTGAATATACCCGTCTCGTATACGTAAACGGGGTTATCTACCGCAACCGCAGGAAGGTATGCATTCGAGATCATTACTCTCTCAACGCCCTCGAAGCTGCATATAGCCTCGATGTTTTCATACGTGGTGCGGACGTAAGCGCCGTCCATAATGTTATAATAATTGTACTTGGTCTCGCCGATGAGTCCGGCTTCCTCAAGAGCCGTAAGCACTCCCGACTGATTGGAAGCAAGCTTATTCTTGAGCTTTATGGCAGCCGAGGAACCGAGATACTCCTCGTAGGTCATATAGTCGGATGCCGAAGAAGACGAAAACTCGTCTATGATCGAGGTATCCGAGAAGGAGATTATAACTCCGACCTCTCCCTTAAGCTCGCTATCATCGATCCTCTGAACGAGATCCTTATTAAGCGAAGCAATGAAATCCTCCTTAAGCTGCTTTATTACTTCATCGCTGTCAAATTTACCTATGCCGCTTGCACCGTTACCCTTATTTCCCGAGCCGATGCCGCTAAAGAGGGGCGATACCTCATCTGCAACAGCCGCGCAGGAAAGCGCAAGAGTCTGCACAAGGATCGCAACGAGCATAAGGCAAGATACAAGCTTGCCGAAGAAGCCCCTCGCTCTTTTTCTGGTACTTGTCTGATTGTTCTGCATTTTGATTTTTCCCTTTGCTTTTTTTATATAAGTAATATAAAATAAATTTCTATATTACAGACACTTATAACATTATATCACCGTGAATAAAAAAAGTCAACAGTTAATTTTAAATATTAATACAATATTCGGGGGCGCGCCAAAAGATTATACAAATTGTACACAATATGCCTTTTATGCACTCCAAATCGTGATAAGATGCATAATAATTCCTTCATCATCCGATCATTTTCTTGACTTTTTTGTTTTTTCCGAAAGCAATAAATGAATTTATCCTAACCCAAAGCTTCATTTTTTCTTTCATTTTTTCATTTTGCCGCTATTCTTCGGCGAGCCGCTTTTTAGATTGCACCGCTTTATTTATTAAAAGTACGGTAGAGCCAAGCCGCCATGTCGGGCGTTTAGTATTTTTTCATAAAACTTGCTTATATATGTATATATAATTAATGAAGGTTTTCGCTTAGAAGCTTCCCGTCCGCCAACGAACTCGCGGCAGCAATGAAACGTTATTTTTATATTGTTTCGCTTTATCTGAATAAAGTGAATGCTGTTTTTTTATTTGCGGGATTACGCTGCGCTCTCTGATTTGAAGCCTCGAATTTGACATTTTTTATTGTCAAACTTGCAAAAAATATTTTTCCGAATTATTGACAAAAACGGTAGTTTTGCAATATAATAATGTTGTTGAACATTAATAGTTGCGTAAGTATAAAGTGAGGATAATCGATATGAAATTAATAATTGACGGGCGCGAAATAATTGCCGAGGCGGGAGAGTCCCTGCTTGATCTTTCAAAAAGGCTCGGGTACACCGTAGGTAAGCTCTCATCAGACCCGATCGTGGCTAAGATCGCGGGAAGAGTTTTTACCCTGAATTACATACCCGTTCGTCACAAGGACGTGACGCACGAAAAGACCTCTGTCAGAACCGCTATGGCGGCATCGGACGGCGTGGTCAATCTCATAAGATACAGCGATCCCGCGGGAAGAGACGCATATACGAGAACGGCGCAATTCGTGCTTTTCTTAGCTCTCGGCAAGCTTTGGCCGAAGGCTCTCGGCTCTATGAACTGCACTATCGGTCAAGGACTTTATATCAAGGTCAAGGGCGCTCCCGATTTCTCGGTGGACGCGCTCGAAAAAGAGGTCGAAAGAATAGTGGGGGAAGACTTCCCTCTTATAAGACGCCGCATTGCCACGAAGGAGCTTATCGAATACTATGAAAAATGCGGCCAGGAAGACAAGGCAGAGCTTCTCTCCTACCGCAAGAAGGAATATATCGACGTCTACGAGCATGACGGCTTTATAGATTATTTCTACGGCGAAATGGCGCCTTCAACGGGCGCGCTCCGCTCCTGGGATATAATCGATGCCCCCGAGGGATTTATCTTTATTTACCCTGATCCCAAGGATCCCGACAGAGTTTCCGAGTACCGCGAAAGCCCGAATTTCTTCACGATGTCCGAAGAGAGCCGCCAATGGGGCGAGCTTATGGGCTGCGAGACGGTTGCCGATCTCAACGCACTCGTTGCGAGCGGAAGGATACGCGAGCTTATCCGTGTCAACGAGGCTCTTCACGAAAAGAAGTTCTCGAATATTGCCGATATGATCATCGAGCGCGGCGCGAAGGCGGTCATGCTCGCAGGACCCAGCTCCTCGGGAAAGACCACCTCGGCAAACCGCCTCGCAATACAGCTTAAGGTTCACGGCAGAGCACCCGTCCTTATGAGCCTTGACGATTATTATCTTGACAGAGAGCTTCTCACCCCGGGACCGGACGGCAAGATAGACCTCGAGCATATCAACACGATAGATACCGAGCTTTTCGGCAAGCACCTCTCGGCTCTGCTTTCGGGCGAAGAGGTCGAGATACCGAGCTTTAATTTCAAGGAAGGCAGGCGCGAATGGGTCGGCCACAAAATGAAGCTTGACGAAAGATCGGTCATAATCATCGAGGGCATCCACGGTCTTAACCCCGTTCTTATCCCCGAGGCGCTTGACCCGAGACTCGTCTTTAGAATGTATATAAGCCCTCTTTTGCCGCTGGCTCTCGATTATCACAACCGCATACCGACGAGCTATTTAAGGCTTCTTCGCCGCACTGTGCGCGATTTTGAGACGAGGGGCGCATCCGTGCAGAAAACTCTTTCAATGTGGGATTCCGTGCGCCGCGGAGAGGAAAGGTGGATATTCCCCTATCAGGAGAATGCCGACGTTATATTCAACAGCTCAACTCTTTACGAGCTTGCCGTTCTGAAAAAATACATCTATCCTCTTCTTACCGAGATAAAGGCATCCGAGGATTGCTATGACCAGGTAAGAGGTATGGTAAAGATTTTGAACTACGTTTGCCAGAGCGATGCGGACGATGAAATTCCGCCCACAAGCATAGTCAGAGAATTTATCGGCGGCAATAGTTTTTATAAGAAATAAAATTTGAATAACGTACCGATTTGGTACATAAAAGTTTACGAGACTGCCCTATATCAGCTAAAAAGGCAGTCTCGTTTTTTATAAGTTTTTTTAAAAAAGTAAATGTTTTTTACTTCAACATACCGTCCGTTATACGTATTATCTCGGGCGCTATTTTTTCTCTTTCCCTCTTAAGGACGAGGTTGTAGAGAGGATAAGCTAATGCCGCCAATGCCGCTCCGATGAGGCCTAGGGATATTCCCACGATGAGAGCTACCGTCTCCCCTATACCGAGGCTCCCCGCAAGAGGCGACATAACGAGGCTCATTCCGAAGCCCATTACAAGAACGCCGATAATGCCTATTATCAAGGCAACCGTTTCCGCCTTTTTGGTGACCTCTCTGTCAAGCCGCCTTAAGCGAGCCATACCGTCCTCTTCCTTCGGCGCGTATTTTTCTCGTATTCTTTTAAGCTCCTCCTGCTCCTTTGCCGAGTAGGTGTAGCTGAAGCCGCCGTTCGTATTATTCTCCAATTGCGTTTTCCTCTTTCTTTAGTTCTTTTATCCTTTTCGTTGCCTCACAGATCATATACACCGCCATTGCGAGAATGAAAAGGCATATAGCGCCGCCCGTGGTTCCGAGCAATATTTTATTCGTCGTCTCGGTCATCGTTTCGTCCGAAAACGTGGTAAGCATGGTGGATTCAAGCGTCAGTATTGAGACGCACGCAGAGGCAAGACTTATGGCTTTCGACGCGCTGTATATAGGGCTGTTGTATTTGCGGTATTTTATTATACCTATTATAGCGAGGGTGAATGACGTGAAGGTATACGCCGCCATAGTAATAGTCGTTATCTCGTGGTGAACGAAGGTTCTGTTCCAATACACCATAAAGAAAACTATCAGAGCCAAAGCAAGGTTCATCACAAGGAATATCCAGCCGCAAGCGCGGTACTTGGTAAGCTCGGCGCGCATATTCTCGCCGGGCGTTGCACTTCTCATATATCTTAAAAGGAAGAACCTCATTATCGCAAGCGAGACGTAATATACGGCGAAGGAATAAAACCAGAAGGTCGAGTGATATATTCCGAGCCAGAGCTGAAGCAGGGCGTAGAGCGAATTGAAGGCGAGCGAGCCGTAGAGAGACACGTTGACTCTGAGGCGCGTATCCTCTCTCCAACGAAGATAATACTTATTTTCGTCCTTGAAATTCTTGAAAAAATTAATGATATCGGGTATCTTAAAGCACCATACGGTGAGGGTGTACGCCGCAAGCACGTAGGTGACTATCGCGCCGACCGATTCGGTGCCGAGAAAGACCATAGAGAGAACGAGAAGCACAGCCGAGACGGGGATAAGAGCTATCATCAGCCATATCGGCGGATAGAGCAAAGCCTTACAAAGTCTCTTCAGATCCATTGCCTGCCCTCCTTATTTTTACGGTAAAGGTAGTTCCAACGCCGACCGAGCTTTCAACGCCGATCTCGCCGCGCATAATATCGACCACCCTTTTGACGAGGGCAAGCCCAAGGCCGTTGCCCTCTGTTGCGTGAGAGGTATCGCCCTGATAGAATTTTTCAAATATATGCGCGCCGACCTCAGGCGTCATACCGCAGCCCGTATCGGATATTTTAACGGTGGCGTATTCGCCGTCAGCCTTTACCGAAAGGGAGACGCTGCCGCCGTCCCGAGTGAATTTGAAAGCATTTGAAAAAAGATTATTCCAAACAAGAGAAAGAAGCTCGCTATCCGCCGAAACGAGAACGCCCTCTTCAATATCGGTGGATATCTCTATTTCCCTTCTCTCCCACACCCCTTCAAACTGCAGAAGACTCTCGCAGAGCTGCTCGCCGAGGTCATAGGTCTTTATGACGGGATAGATCTTCTGGTTTTCCAGCCTGTTAAGCTTAAGAATATTAGTCATCATATCGGCAAGACGGCGCGAAGAATCCGTCACCGCCTTCGCGTACTCAAGCCTCTTTTCCTCGGAAAGATCCTTCGCCCCGAGGAGCTTGCCGTAATTCTGAATGACGGAAAGAGGCGTTTTCATCTCGTGCGAAACGTTTGATATAAAGTCCGTCCTGAGTGTCTCAACGCTCGAAAGCTCAGACGCCATAGTGTTGAAGCAGTCTATTATAACGTTATAATTTTCGTCCGCGGAAAGGCTGTTGATCGGCGCGATCCGAACGCCAAAGTCGCCCTTGACGATCTTTTCCGCCGCTTTAACTATATGCCCCGTCACCTTTTCGGTGGTAAGCTTTCTGCGAACCGTATCTATCACGGTGAAAAGCACGCTTAATAAAAGCACGTTCAGAAAGGTCAGCTTTGCGGCGGTATTGAGGTTTTCTCCCGTAAGCTCTATCTCAAGAGACCGCGAAAGGACGGTCACAAAAAGCATAGTCGTGCAGGTCACAAGGAATGCAACGAGAGCAAAAAAGAGAAAATAGCTATACACGACCTGCAGAATTTTTTTCTTAAGAGTCGCTTCTCTCACTTTATCACCGCCTTATATCCGAGACCGTGAACGGTCTGTATCTCAAAATCCGAGCATCCCGAAAGCTTCGCGCGAAGCTTGGTCATATAGACGTCCACCGTCCTCGTTCCCGTCTGGGTATCAACGTCCCAGAATTCGTCCATGAGCTGAGTTCTCGTGAAGGTCTTCTTAGGATATGAAAGAAGCTTATAAAGAAGGTCAAACTCACGCGCGGTAAGAGGTATCTCCTCGCCGTCAAGCACCGCAGACCTCTCATCCGCGTCCATTATAAAGCTGCCGACCTCAAGCCTTCTCGATGAGGCTATCTTTGAGCGGCGAAGCAATGCGCCAATGCGCAAAAACAGCTCGTCAAGATCGATAGGCTTCGTCATATAATCGTCTATTCCTATCCTGTATCCGCGCTGCTTGGAGGCAAAATCGTCTCTCGCGGTCATAAAGAGGATCGGAATTTCGTTATTGAGCGAGCGGACGGTCTTTGCGAATTCAAAGCCGTCTATCCCGGGCATCATTATATCAGAAACTATAAGATCGAAGGTGGTCTTATACATCTCGTCGTAAGCCTCTTCCGCGCCAAGGCAACCGATAGCCTCATAGCCCGAATTATTAAGAAAAGTCGAGACCGAGCGGTTAAGATCGCGGTCATCCTCAACTACCAGGATTTTAAACATACTTCCTCCAATGACTTCTTCGGGAACGTTTTTCACCGTTTTCGAAGGTTTTTTCTTTATATACATACATTATAGCATACAAATGTTAAAATTTTGTTTGCGAAAGAGTTTTTTATAAAAAATTTTTAAGCCGCCCCGAGATATTGCCACAGGACGGCTGAGAAAGGTTAGGATATTATAAAGGACAGAGGACGCCCCCCTCAGTCACCTTCGGTGACGTCGATATATTCACTTTCGCGAAATGCCTTCGCGAAAGATGAATTCGATATATCTCGCTTTGCTCGATTCGATATGCCTTTCTCACGAAAGGCTCGATATGTCACCTTTGGTGACGTGATATTTAAGCCTTCCCCAGTAGGGGAAGGGGGACCATCGAAGATGGTGGATGAGGTGTCAGACCCCGAGCGTGACCGAGTCGCAACGAGACAGGTGGCACACGAAGTGTGACGGATGAGGTGTCTTTGCAATCTCGCCCGGATCCTTCGCTTCGCTCGAGGATGACACCTAAAGTTGTCGGGCGAGGCTTGCCGAGTGCAAACGGAAGTTTGCAAAAATGCAAGCTTAGTTGAAGCTGAAGCTTCAAACCAAAGCAGTCTTTTTAAGAACTGCGCAGCTTGCAAAGCCGAGGCCGAGCGCAAATATCACACCGCCGACAAGGCAAAGAATGACGTTGATAGGAGTCGAGCCGAGAGGCGTTATCATTGATACCATCATAAAGAGAAGCATTCCGCCGCCGAGAGAGGCGCATATGGAAAGCCATGCTCTCGCTTTTGCCGCAACGCTGATAAGGGTGAATATCGAAACGAAAACGAGCATAAGGAATATCTTAGCGAGCATACACATAACGATATTGCCCGCGTTCAGCCCGTGAAGGTCAAAGGAGAGCGAGGATACCGCGCCGCCGATAAGCGAGCCGAGGAAATACGCGATAAGCATAAGAGCGCCCGCGGCGAAGCCCACGAGGGTCTTCGAAATAACGTAGTCCTCTTTTCTTGAGCGGACGGCAAAAAGGTTCTTGGAGTAACCGCTTCTGAAATCATCCGAGATAAAGAGGCAAACGAATACCGCCACCGCCATAAACATCATATTTATATTGCACATAGCGAAAACGTCCATACCGCCCATAGCCTCGCCGCCGGGGAGAGTGCCGAGGTTCTGCCATGCATTCTCGGGGCCCTGCATTATCGTTACCGCGCCGGTCTCTGGGTTAACGCTTTCAGTTCCGTCCATCATCGCCATCATGACCGTCATAAGTACGGGCATAAAGAAGGACACTGCCAGCATTATATAGAAAAGCATGGATCTCTTCATTCTTCTGAAATCAACGCGAAGCATGCTGACTATTCTTTTTTTAGCACCGAATTTTTCAAAGCTTATTTTGTTTTCCATCAGTGCTTACCTCCGTTCATAAGATCTATATAGTATTCCTCAAGACCTATCTTATCCGTCATGATCTCCGAGACGGCAATGCCGTTCTCATAAAGATAGGTAACTATCTCTTCGGGCGTTGTCATATCGTAGACTCTTAAATAGCCTGCCTCGTCCTCTTCAACGCGCGCATACCTGCAGCCGAGAAGCAGCTTCGTCTTATTCATTTCCACGCTCTTTAGCGCAACGTAGGTGCGGCAGCTTCGGTCAAGCTCCTCTGCCGTCATTTCCGAGATCATTTTACCGCGGCGGATGATACCGTAATGAGTCGCGACCTTCTGAAGCTCGCCGAGAAGGTGGGAGGAGACGACGATAGTACGAGTGCCGTCCTTGACGATATCGAGAAATACCTCGCGCATAATTCTCATACCGTCCGCATCAAGACCGTTGAGCGGCTCGTCGAGAACAAGAAGAGCGGGATCTCCGAGAAGAGCCATTGCAATGCCGACTCTCTGCTTCATACCGAGCGAGCAGTTCTTGTATTTATTGCCCGCGGCTCCTTCCATACGGACGGTCTTAAGCACCTTGATCACCGCCTTCTCGGGCTCGGGAATGCTGAGGTTTGCCGCCTCAAGCATCATATTGTCCCAAACGGTGAGCCCACCGAAGCAGCCGGGAGCCTCGATAAGCACGCCGATCTTGCTCCTCACGTCAACGTCCGTATGATCCCTGCCGTATATCTTTATTGAGCCGCCGCTTTTCGGGATAAGACCCGTGATCATTTTCTCGGTGGTCGATTTGCCCGATCCGTTCTCACCGATAAATCCGTATATCGCCCCCATGGGGACGGTCATATCAAGCCCCGAAACAGCCTGCTTCGCGCCGAAATTCTTGGAAAGATTTTTTATTTCTATTGCATTCATTCCGCTTTACCTCCTATCAGTATACGTCGCTCTTATAAAGTATATAGCTTCCGAGCGCATTGTAAATAAGCGTCCACGCAAGCGATACCAAAAGGCAGATGACGAGAGTTCCGATATTGCTCGTAAGGCAGGCATTTACCGAAGATCCGTAAAGAAATATGTTCAAAAACGAGGCAGGAAGAGATAATCCTTCAACTATCGCGGCAGCGCCTATGATAAGAATTCCCGTTCCGAAAAAGAAGGATGACGCTATCGAAAGCCCGAAGTATCTTCTGAATATTACGTTTAAGAAGGTATAAAGGCTTGCCCAGCCGAGGCTCATGATCATCTTGCCCAGAATAGCGAGGATAAGCGAGCCTGCGTTCACCGAGGTCTCGTATCCCGAAAGCATACCGCCCACCGTTCCGCCTATCAGATAAGAGATGCACATAGAAGCCATGCTGAACGCCGAGACGATAGTCTTAGAGATCATATAATCCTCTTTTTTGGCGTGGGTGGTGAAAAGCTGCTTGACGTATCCCGACTTATAATCGTGACCTATGAATATCGAGACCATTATACCGCCGAAGATAAATACCATATTCATATTCGCGTAATCTGCGATAGTTCTGATAACGTAAAGAGGCTCTGTCGCGGCTATTATCTGCCAGACGTTGGAATATAGCGGCTCAGTGGGAGTCCCGTCGGGACCCGACATCATAGTCATCGCCGATACCATTGCGGGGATTATCGCCGCGATAGCAAGGAAAATATAGAAAAGCGGCGTGTGAAAAAGACGGTAAAAGTCCACTCCGAGCATTCCGCGAATTCGCTCCGCAAGGCTCGGGGATTCAAATTTAAGCTCCCTATTCATCACTCTTCCTCCTTTTTAGACATAAGCTCGATATAATATTCTTCAAGACCTATCTTGTTTTTTCTTATCTCGCGCACAGCCTGCCCGCGCTCCATAAGAAATGCGGTTATCTCGGCGGGATCGGCTACGTCGTACACTCTTATGTATCCGTCCTCTTCTCTGACCGTCCCGTACTTTTCCGAAAGTGCCGAAAGGGCGCTCTTCATATCCCCGGTTTTAAGCGAGACGAAGACCTGCGCTCTTGAATCCATCTCCTCTGCGGAAAGCTCCATCACCATTTTTCCCCGGCGTATTATTCCGTAATGAGTAGCGATCTTTTCAAGCTCGCCGAGAATATGCGAGGAGATAAGAACGGTGCAGCCGTACTTCTCGGTTATATCAAGGAGTATCTCTCTCATAATGCGCATACCGTCCGTATCAAGACCGTTGATCGGCTCGTCAAGAATAAGGAGAGCAGGGTCTCCGAGAAGAGCCATGGCAATACCTATTCTCTGTTTCATACCGAGCGAGCAGCTCTTGAATTTAAGATCTGCGTTATCCTCCATACGGACTATCTCAAGCACTCGCCTTATTTCCTCATCGTAGTTTTCAATGCCGAGATTTATAGTCTGCATACGAAGGTTCTGATAGACGCTTGAATTAGGGAAGCAGCCCGCGTTCTCAATAAGCGCTCCGACTCTGACTCGCACGCCGGGATCGGTATGCTCCCTATCAAAAAGGGTTACCTCGCCCTCGTCTCTAACAAGGTGGCCGCATATAAGCTTCATCGTGGTAGATTTACCCGAGCCGTTCTCACCGATAAATCCGTAGATCGCCCCTTGGGGAACGGTCATATTAAGATGATCAACGGCGTACATACCGCGAAAGCTCTTCGAAAGGTTTCTGATCTCAATAGCGTTCATTTTGTCTCCTTTTATTTACATATACTCTCGCTGAGAGCAAGTATTCTTTCGCTGTACTTTGCTCGGCGCTGCTTAATAATAGAATTGTATATCGGATAATTCACAAGCGCCATTATCATTCCGACAATTCCGATTATAATACCGGGCACAAGAGGCGCATTCATGCCGATGATCTCTCCGATCTCGGTCATAATAAGGCTCATTCCCGCGCCCATAATTATCGCGCTGATGCTTCCGAAAACGAATGCGAATATATTCGCGGGCCTCGATACCGCCGCATCGAGCCTCTTCAAGGTCTCGAGCTTGCTTTCTTCCTTCGGAAGATATTTTCTTCTGATGCTTTCGGCTTCCTCATTCTCCTTAGCCGAATACTTATAAGTAAAAGTTTCGTTTTTTTCCATTTTCTTTCCCTTTCTTCGTTTTACGGCGTTATTATAGCTCTTTCTTTTTTGCGTTTTGCTTCTGAAATGTTAAAGAAATGTTATAAAAACCTTTTTCTCAAATTTTTTGCAAAGAGAAAATCCGCCTCGGCATTTTTAAACCGAAGCGGATCCTTCCTTATTTATTATATACTCAACCCTCACGAGATCTTAAACTCTATCCACACGTCGCCGTGAAGGACTTCATCTCCGCGGTGCAGATGATAATAGCTCTTAAGCCTATAAGTACCTACGCGCGAGGTATCAAACCAAGCTGTGGTATAGGTTTTATCGCTATGCGAATTTGGAGCTACCGAATAGGCTATTTCGATAAACGAGACGTCCGCGGCGGTTATATCCACCCATTCCGAGCCGCGCTTATACTCCATATCATAGTACGCGTAATAGGTCAGCTCTGACGAGGTGTTATTATGCCATCTTACGTTTAAGATACTGTCTTTTCCGTCATTTTCAACCGATAATATTTCAAGATAAACTCCGCTATGGTCAGAGTAGCTCTCACCTGAGGTATCAACAGTATGCACGCAGGACGTGAGAAATACGGCGAGGAGGATAATTACCCCAAAAAGTCTTTTCATATTTTAAACCTCATTGACCGTTCCTATAAAAAACGGTATATTGCTCTTCGTATCTATAAGCATAAAGGCAAAGGGTCGGTCAAGATAAACTCTCTTCGGCTCTTCGATATTGTCTGCCGCGCCGTCCAGCATCTCAACAACAGTTGCCGCGCCTGCCCTCGTTCCCTTTTCGCCAACCGAAATAAACGTCTTATGAAGCACCCTTGATATGACTATATTTCTTTCATCGGCATCCGCCCCCTCGAGAGTACCGAGGCGCGAAAAATCGGCAGAGTAAAGATCAAAGGCAGAGGGCATTCCCATTTTCTTAAGCGCATCCGAAAGCTCCGCGGAATATCCGTACTCAAACTTCGGTATCGCCGCCTTGACGGGATATCCGCCTCTTTTTGAAAGAAGCTCCGAAAGCTCCTCTCCGCTAAGCGAGGCTATAAGCTCCTCGGGAGAAGTACCCTCGTTTGGCAGCATAGCAACGAAGGCGTATTTTCCTCCCTTATAAAGCTTCGTAAAGCCCGTCATATTACCGTTTTCAATATATCCGCCCTCATCCGAATACATAAATTCGGCGCGAGTCTCGCTGCCGTCCGCTTTATGGAAATCTCCGTCTCTTACCTCTGTATTTTCATAGATCTTATTCCATTCGGCATCAAAATAAAGCGCGTTGACAAGATACATTATCACATCCTTCGGAATATCGTCAAGTACCTTTGGGATAAGCCCCTCGGTCTCCTTCTTTATCCAGTTATTTATATCATTAAGAGTCGATCTGTCAAAGGGCGCTCTGTAAATATCCGCTCCGTAATAGTCTGCGTTCTTTTGCAAGAAATCTTCATTTACGGTAAATCTCGCATTTCCGTTTACCCATATCGAATTGGCTAACGAGAGCTTATACTTTTCCGCGCTTGGTAAGGAATTCATATACGAATAAAGGTAAAGGTTAAGAGAGTCGATCGATACGCCGAATACCTCTTCCATTTCCGCCCTTGTCTCTTTATCCGCTCCGTTTGCCGTCATGGCGAGAGCGAATAGAACCGATATCGGCGAGATCGCTTTATTTCCATCCTCTTCGCCCGAAGCAGAATAAAGCCTTAAGGCAAAATCCGAGATCTCGGCGGAAAGCTGTGATACGTCGGGCGCGTTTTCAACCGCCCTCGGCGATACCCCCTCCATCATATCCTCTGCCGATATACGAGTCGCGCAGGATGAAAGATTTAACGCTATCGATAAAAGCAGGATAGCCGAGATCAATGCAGTCAACGATCTTTTCATAAGTAATATCTCCTTTCGGGAATAGATTTTGCTATTCGCTTATAGCCGAAAATTAAAGAGCTTGATTATTTTCTCTTCAACTATAATACCGATATTTTTCCGTTGGGGTTTCATTTTTTTTAAATTTTCCGAAAATAATGCTCGGGATAAGCAAAAAAGGGAGACAGAGCCGAAATGTGACCGAGTCTGTAAACAAAGCCAACTACTCATCCACCGCAAGCGGTCCCCCTTCCCTCACAAGGGAAGGCTCAAAAACTGCCGAAGGCGGTGAGGGATTGTTAACCCTCGCCCAGATCCTTCGCGGCGGGGTTTTTCTCGTTGTCATTCTCGAGCGAAGCGAAGAATCCCGAGAAAAACACCTTGCTCGAGGATGACACCTGAAGGCGTCGGGCGAGGCTTGCCGAGCGAAAATAACTCTTTCAGTCATCTGTGGCGACAAAAAAGCGATAATGCAACTAATAGTTAGCATTATCGCCGTGTTTCTTATGTAATCGGTCGGATTTAGATAATGATCTTTTTGAATAAAAGCTTTATCTCTGTTACCTCATTTTTGATATCGGTGCTGAGCGCGACCGTATCGTTCTCATAGCTGAAGCCGCTCTTTTCGATACCCTCGAGAGCCTCATCGGGAGCGGTGAAATACTTCGCTATGCGCTTTGCGGTCTTGACACCGCCGAGCGCCTTTTCTCTGAAAAGGCATATCTCTCTGAAGCTTGAGTCCTCAGCCTTCATCCAATCAAACGCGGGGATCTCGGGGTTGCCGCCCCAAAGCTCGAGCTTCATATGTCCGCTGCCCGAGAGCTTGATCAGCAGGAAAGAGTTTTCCTTGATAAATTCGCTGTCCTTCGAGGAGAAAGGACCTATGGCGCGGATCTGCTCGTTATTCAGCGAGACCATTCTGAAGAAAAAGAGGAATATCATTATCGCCGCTGCAACGCTCATGATCATAAGCGGGAGCAGAGTGAATTTATTCTCGGATTTCGAGGTGCTGTAAAGCGCGAATGCAAAGAGAGCCAGAGGGGGTATCTCGGTCAGATAGATCCATAGCTTTGTGCAAAAAAAGTACATTGTTTTCATAAGCTTATCCTTTTTACGTTTTAAACGACTATATTTTATCATAAGTAAAGCCGTTTTGCAACAAAAAATTGCAAATTAGATGAATATAAATGTAAATTTTATTTCAAAGATACCGCGCAAAAATATCTAAAATATTTATTGCTTTTTCATTCTCTATATGTTAAAATATATTTATATGATGAAATGCGGAGTAAGATCATGAAAAAATGCCTTCTTATAATCCTGCTTATGATCGCTGTCTGTTCATCGCTGATGATGACCTCGTGCAACGGCGCGGATGATAAAGATAGCTCCGGCGGTGATGACGATATTGAAGCGATAGAGCTTGATTTCGGAAAAATAACCGTGGGCATCGGTGATAAGATACCCATTCCCGTATCGGTTTATATGAATGACGAAAGCTTTGACCTGAGAGCCGATTACGATGAAGATGTATTTCTTTTTGAGGATGGCTTTCTCGTAGCCGAGAAGAAGACGGAAGAAAAGACTGTGATGCTCGATTCCGAGGCGGTCAAGGTCATATTTACCGTTGCGGTAGGAGCTGAAGCCGAGCTTATCGAGCCCGAAGCTCCCAAAGAGCGCGAGCCTTCCGCGGAGAAGAAACACATCACCTTCGTCTTTTCGGGATCGGTGATCCCTCTTTATGAAAAATACCCCCTGCCGACAGCGCTTAAGTCGGGCGGAGCAGAGGAACCCATTATTTACGAGCCGAGCGCATTCCTCGAGGTATCCGAGGGGGCATTGAGCGCCGTGGAAGAGATAAAATCGGCTTCGCTGATAGCATACGCCTTTGATTACGTTATCGAATGCGATTTTGAAACGAAGGATTTTGGCGCTATGAGCGCTGCCGATATTTCCGTCCTTGAATTCAGAAGAGCGGATGCGAAGATCAGCTTTTCAGATTCTCGGTATGAGAGCGCCGTCAAGTATTACTATGACGGGAGCAGTATAGAATTCAACGGAAGCAGAATAACGGGTATTGACAAGGATACGGTGACACGGGTCACCGCTAAGAGCAAGTATCATACGGCAACCTTTACGGTGACCGTTTTGCCCGAGGAGAAGGCTAAGATGACTATTGAAGCACCCGAGATCATTTATACAAATTATGCGCCGAAGCCTATCACGGTAACCTTTTTGGACGAGGCTTACCGATCCGATATTTATTACAACGTGAGCGATAGCCGCGTTAAGATAGAGGACGGAATGATAGGCGCCGAGGGAAGCTTTCCCGAGGAGAAGACGGTGACAGTCACGGCAACGAGCGAGTTCGGATACGTCCATAGCTTCACCGTGAAGGTTGCCGAGTATAACGTTCTCGATCACGGCACCGAGAAAAAGGTCAGCTATTACGAAAAAACGCATATCAAGGAAGAAAATAAGGGCGGAATGATCTTTATCGGTGACTCTTATTTTGACGGGTACCCCGTTCCCTCAAAGAATAATAATCCTTCCTTCTGGAGCGATTTTTATTCTGATTTCGCAGGAGAAAAGGCTTTCCTTATGGGAATATCTCAGTCTCAGATCGATGAATTGACAATGGTATCCGAGCGAATAGTTTACCCTATGGAGCCGAAGGAGATCGTTATACATATAGGCTTCAATGACGTTTATCACGGAAATTATACTGTGGATGAGCTTTACGAAAAGATCACTTCACTGATAGAAGCCTTCCTGGAAAGACTGCCCGATACCGAAATATACTATATGGGAATAGAGCCTAAGAAGAACGGATACACAGAGGGTACTCCATTCTATGAGGCTTCGACTAAAAGAGCGCCGGAGCTGACCGAAAGGCTGGTTCGTTATATCGAAAAGACCGAAAGAGTCACCTATCTTGAGACGCTTCCCGTCTTCGTGAACTCTGACGGCACAGTAAATACCTCGTCCTACCTCGCGACAGATCTTTCTCACCCGACCCTCGAGGCGTATGATAAAATACGCGCGATACTGAATGAGGCGAGGCGTGAAAAAGAAAATGCTTGATGATCAATTTGATATTAAACCGAAAGGAAATAATATATTATGAAAAAGCTTCTCTTTATTTTGATCGCGATCGCAGTTATTTCATCTCTCGTGCTTGTCGGCTGCAATAAGGCAGATACGCCGACTGACCCGGATAACGACAACGGAGAAACCCCCGACAACGGCGAGACTCCCGACAACGGTGAGACACCCGACAACGGCGAGACTCCCGACAACGGAGAGACACCCGACAACGGCGAGACCCCCGACAACGGAGAGACTCCCGACAACGGCGAGACCCCCGACAGCGGCGAGACACCCGACAGCGGCGAGACTCCCGACAGCGGCGAGACTCCCGATGACGGTGAAACCCCTGACGGCGGTGAGACCCCCGCTCCCGGCACAGGCCCCGATGAGAACGAGCCTGCGGTGATCCCCTCGGAGATTATTCTTGCTTTTTCCGATATTACTCTCGTCAAGTCTTCGGCGAGAAGACTCCCCGCTAAGGTTATAATTGACGAAGAGGAGAGAGCGTTAAGCTATACTGTTACCGGTACGGGCGTTTCCATTTCTGATAACTCCCTCGTAGCGGAAACAGCGGGCGCATCGGTCACAGTCACCGCCACTGCTGAAGGATTTTCGCTTTCCTTCAAGGTAAACGTTGTTGACCTCGGCGCGCTTCGTATTGATGACATAACCCTTATTGAAGATGAAGAAAAGGAAATATCCGCGCTCTTTACGACTCCCGGCGCGGCTTCTCCGATAAAGTATGAATTTGAGGGGCAAAATATAAGCTTTGACGGTAACCGTGTAAAGGGAATTACCCCCGGCACAGAAACTTCCGTTATAGCAAGGACAAATGATCATACTGCCGTATTCACGGTGAAGGTGCTTCCGAAGAGCGATGCAAGCATGACTCTTACCGCACCTGAGGTTATATACAGTAATTATCCTGCAAAGGATATCAGCGTAAGCTTTGCATCTTCCGATTACTCGTCTGCGGTAAGCTACGAATGGGAGAGCAATTATCTTAAGATAGAAAACGGAAAGATATACGCCGTCGGCGTCATTTCCGCGGAAGAGACAGTTACCGTAACGGCAAAATCGGCGTATGATACCAAGACCTTTACCGTGAAGGTCTCAACGTATAACGGAACTGTCAACGCGGAGACTCATATTAAATATTACGAGGATAACATCGTAAATAAAGAAGGTACCAAGGGCGGTACGATCTTTGTTGGCGATTCTTATTTCAGCGGAAATAAGAGAACTAATGCGGCAGGCAAGCAGGTTTACGGCTTCTGGGAGGATTTCAAAGAGGATTACGCAAATGAGAAAAATATATACCTTATGGGAATTTCTTCTTCTCAGATACACGACCTTGAAATAGTATCGGAAAGACTTGTTTATCCTATGGAGCCTTCTGAGATCGTGGTACATATAGGCTTCAATGACGTTCACCACGGAAACCTGACAGTAGAAGAGCTTGGAGCGAGGATCAAGGCGCTTCTTTCCGAGTATCATAGGAGACTTCCGAATGCAAAGATCTACTACGTAGGAGTCGAGCCTAAGAAAAATGCGCTGTCGAGCGATCAGTATAAGAATTCTTCCTTGGTTAAAGCTCCTGCTATTATGGAAATGATGGAAGACTTTGCAAGCGAGAGCAACTGGCTTACGTTTATAGATACCGCGCAGCTTTGCTATACCGATTCATCGAAGACTGCTATTAATCAGTCCTTCTATATTAACGATCTTTCGCACCCCACTCTTGAAGCCTATGACAAAATAAGGCAGCTTATAAATGAGGCAAGAGGAGTAAGAAACGGAGATAGCCACTACGTTGACAATTCGGGTAATACAAGCGGCTCGAATATCAATCCCACGGGTCTTTACTTAAAGGATAAGAACGGAGATGACCTTAAGGGAAGCTTTGTTGCGAGCGGCACTATTATAGTAGGAAAGGGCGCAACCTCAAGCTCTCCCCATATGCAGTGGAGATTTTCGAATGACAATGGCACGACTAAGTCAAGATTTCTTCTCTGGGATACCAATAAAAACGGATACTACGGTTTTGCAACTATTCATTCGGGAACGACCCAGAAAGAAGATACGCTCGGATACGAGATATTCACCGAGGGAAGCGTTATTGATTGGACGGT
Source organism: Clostridia bacterium (assembly GCA_017462605.1). Taxonomy (GTDB): domain Bacteria; phylum Bacillota; class Clostridia; order Oscillospirales; family CAG-272; genus UBA1740. The sequence goes on from JAFTQV010000075.1 coordinate 46,985, forward strand.
TATCGCCACAGATACTGACGCATATTTCTATATCGGAAATCAGCTCATGTACAAGTTTGAAAACGTAACGTTCTCATATTTCAACGTCGGAGCAGGCAGTATGGATATTGAGATAAGAGACGTTGAACTTACCGTTAAGGCAGAGGACGAGGAAGGCTATGCGGCGATCCTTGCGGCCAAGGGAATAACATATTGAAAGATTTAAGGTAAAATTTATGAAAAACTACGAAATTGAAACAAAATGCGTGCAGGGGGGCTACACCCCCGGCAACGGCGAGCCTCGCCAGATACCGATAGTACAAAGCACCACCTTCAAATACGCGACGAGCGAGGATATGGGCAAGCTTTTTGACCTTGAGGCTTCGGGATATTTTTATTCGAGGCTTCAGAATCCGACCTGCGACAGAGTCGCAGCAAAGATCTGCGAGCTCGAGGGCGGCAGCGCCGCAATGCTTCTTTCCTCGGGTCAGGCGGCAAACTTCTTTGCGGTATTCAATATCGCGAATGCAGGCGACCACGTCATAAGCTCCGCGAGCATCTACGGCGGAACGTATAACCTCTTTGCGGTCACTATGAAGAAAATGGGAATAGAGTTTACCTTTGTCTCCCCCGATTCCACAGAGGAAGAGCTTAACGCGGCGTTCAGACCGAATACCAAGGCTGTCTTCGGTGAGACGATCGCAAACCCTGCGCTCACCGTCCTTGATATTGAGGTTTTTGCCAAGGCGGCTCACGCGCATGGCGTTCCCCTTATTATAGACAATACCTTCGCGACTCCCATAAATTGCCGCCCATTTGAGTTTGGCGCGGATATCGTCACCCACTCGACCACAAAATATATGGACGGTCACGGCTCTGCCGTTGGCGGCTGCATAGTTGACTCGGGCAAGTTTGACTGGATGGCAAATGCAGAAAGATTTCCGGGACTCACCACACCCGACGATAGCTACCACGGAATAACCTATGCCGAGAGATTTGGCAAGGAAGGCGCGTATATCTATAAGGCAACGGCTCAGCTTATGCGTGACTTCGGAAGCACGCCATCGCCTCAGAGCGCATACCTTCTGAATCTCGGACTTGAAAGCCTGCACGTCAGAATGGAAAGGCACTGCGAAAACGCAACCCGTGTCGCGCAATTCCTTGAGTCAAACGATAAGATCGCCTGGGTAAATTACCCCGGACTTAAGTCGAATAAGTACTATGAGCTTGCAAAGAAGTATATGCCTAACGGCACGTGCGGAGTAGTAAGCTTTGGTATCAAGGGCGGAAGAGCGGCTGCCGAAAGATTTATGAAGGCGCTCCGCATCTGCGCTATCGAGACCCACGTTGCAGACGCGCGCTCCTGCTGCCTGCACCCCGCAAGCTCTACCCATAGGCAGATGAGTGAGGAAGAGCTTATCAATGCCGGAGTTCCTTCCGATCTCGTTCGTCTTTCCTGCGGTATAGAAAGCTACCGCGATCTTATAGCGGATATTGAAAACGCGCTTCGTGAAGTATAAAATCGAGGTGATACCGTGCCTATTAAAATACCAAACGATCTGCCTGCGGTAAAGACTCTTGCAGGCGAAAATATCTTCGTTATGACCGAGACGAGAGCTATAACTCAGGATATAAGACCCTTGAAAATAGCTCTTCTCAACCTTATGCCGACCAAGATCGCGACAGAGACTCAATTTACACGCCTTCTCGGAAACTCACCGCTTCAGGTCGAGCTGGAGCTTGTGCATACCAAGAGCCATAAGGCAAAGAACGTCTCCGAGGATCACCTTATAGCCTTCTATAAAACATTTGATGAGATAAAGGATAAGTTCTATGACGGACTTATTATAACAGGCGCTCCCGTTGAGCATATGCCCTTCGAGGAAGTGGAGTATTGGCAGGAGCTGACCGAGATTATGGAGTGGTCGAAGAGCCACGTGCATAGCACTCTTCATATATGCTGGGGAGCGCAGGCAGGGCTTTACTACCACTACGGCATAAAGAAGCACGGACTTGATAAGAAGCTCTTCGGCGTTTTTCCCCATAAGGCAGACTACAAGCGCTCCATACTTTTCCGCGGCTTTGACGATACCTTTATGGTGCCGCAGTCGAGGCATACTACCGTTTTGCGCGAGGATATCGAGGCTGTGCCCGATCTTAAGATACTCGCGTCAAGCGAGGAATGCGGCGTTTATGCCGTCAAGAGCAAGAAGCACAGGCAGATATTTATTACAGGTCACTCGGAGTACGATGCTGATACGCTTAAGAATGAGTACGTCCGTGACGTCGGACTCGGCAAGCCTATTGAAGTACCGAAAAACTATTTTCCGAATGACGATCCGAGGCGCCATCCGATCGTTTCCTGGAGAGCGCACGCAAACCTTCTTTTCTCAAATTGGCTTAATTATTTCGTATATCAAAGCACGCCGTATGATATTAAGAGGGTTGCTAAAAAATGATGCCGATTGTATAAATCGTCCAATACTGCGTTAAAGCATCGACTTGTCGCCCTCGTCGTAGGTAACTACGCCGTCGGGCTTCGCGCTCGCTTTGCCTTGTCTTGAACGATTTCTACTAATCGGCATAGATGCCTTGTATAATTGTCCAATACTGCGTTAAAACTTCGACTCGGTCAAATCGCCGTATGAGAATACGGCTTCATTTCCCTCGCTCGTTTTGCCTTGTCTTATAAAGGACAGTCGAGGTCGCCTGTCCCTACAACACAAAAATACGTCTTTGGGGGTAAGGGGGCATTTGGACACCAAATACCCCCTTCTAATCGCCGTTTAATAAAAACGAGAGAACAGATCGGTCAAAGATCCGAAATGCTCTCTCGCTTTTTTGAGGATTGATCCAATAATTTTTGGATTTCCTCGATTTTTGCAACTAATTATTTGCTTTTTTCTTAGTTATCGTCGCTCTCTGCCTTGTCAAGAAGCTCGTTATACTTCTCGAAAACCGCATCGATTATATCGTCCTCAAGAACGATAGAGAAGCGGTCATTGCCCGCATCGTCACGGTCTACCAAGAATACGAGAGCCTCATCGTCTTCCATACCGGGAAGAAGCTCAACGGGCTGAAGGATAGCATAAAACTTTCCTTCGTGCGCAATACCCGCGATCTCAACGAAATCGATATCCTCACCCTCAGCGGTAGAGAGAGTCACGATATCATCGTCTGCAAATTCGTCCTCGCCGATCTCGGGCGGAAAATTCTTCATTTCATCACTCATCTTAAGTACCTCTTTATTTTATTTATTTTTTCTTTCATCCGTAATATAATGCATAACGCCCTCGCGCGGTTCGCTGAAGTATTCCTCGAGGAAGGTGGGGAAGTGCCGATAGCTTTTTAGCTCATCTATCGGTATCCAATGCATTTCTTCCTTATCGTTGAACCTCGTTATGCTGTTGCTATTAATCTCCTTTGTGCCGCGCGGCTTCATAAGATAATAAAAGGCAAGCTCGTGGCAAACGAGACCCTGATCCCAGCTTCCGTTGCCGTCCCAGAAGTTCTCGTGAATGACGGCAAGGCGGTCGATCTCATAGTGAACGCCCGTCTCTTCATAGACCTCACGGAGTACGGCGTCCTCACTCGTCTCGCCCATATGAACACCGCCGCCGACCGAGTAATAATAATTCTCGCTCGCGTTGCCGACTAAAAGCACGCATCCGTCTTCAACTATTATAGCCGCGGCTCTGTATCTGAACCAGTGGCTGTCTTTTGTCATTCCGCAGTCAAGCTCCATGGCGTTCTCCCTTTTATTTGCTTAAATTAATTGTACCATATACGTTAATTAAAATCAAGTGATTTTATAGCCGAAGAGAGCCGAACTCATACGGTTTTGTGTGACAAATATCCGCATCTGCGGCAGATAAAATGCTTGCAATATCTTATATTACTGCGCATTTTCTCTTTGCATCTGCAAAATATTTGTTCACTCAAAACTGCAA
>JAFTQV010000076.1 GCA_017462605.1 Clostridia bacterium
GAACCCTCGTGTGCTTTTGGCACAAACTGATTTCGAGTCAGCCCCGTTATGACCGCTTCGATACCTCTGCGTATGAAAAACATATTAAATTTTACGGAATTTTGATAGAAAACTGTCAACCAGCCTTCAAAAAATCCTCACTTAAAATCCCGAAAAAGTGAGAGTTTACAAGGGATTGCAGAGATTAAATAGTGACGAAACCGAGTTTCTTTCGAGTCAGCCCCGTTATGACCGCTTCGATACCTCTGCATAAATATGATGCAATAGTTTGCATCATATTTATGCAGAGTACTCTGAGAAGTGGCTCAATGAGCGCAGCTCATTGAATCCGCTTCGCATACCCCGCCAGAAGATCGACAAGCTTGCTTGTCAGGCGGAAGGCGAGGGTATATTCGCTAAATACGAAATACCTCTGCAAGATGCAACTATATACATTTTATTTCAACATTACTATTCTATCACAAAAGTTTTAATTTTGCAATAGTTTTTTGAAAAAATATTAGTGTTTTAGATTAAAAAATCTGTAACGGCGAAAAAGATTCAGATTTTGCTTTATATTAGCTGCTTTTTAGTGTAATTAATATTAGATTTAACCGATTAATATGAAACCAGGACAGTTTTTTATATAAATTTAGACCTTGATAAATTAATTAAATATATGTTATATTTAAAATAACAACATCTTGTTTTTCGGAGGTAAGGCATGCTTTACGATAAATGGATAAAAGAGAAGTTTTCCGATAGCTTATTCAAGGATCCGCCAACGGTATATAGAGGCGCTCCCTTCTGGGCATGGAACAGTACACTTGAGCCAAAAGCTCTTACAGAGCAGATCGATATATTTCACGAAATGGGATTTGGCGGCTTCAATATGCACGTTCGCCAAGGACTCGAGACCGAATATCTCGGTAAGGATTTCTTTGATGCCGTAAGGGCATGTACCGAAAGAGCGGAGAAGCATGGAATGCTTGCCTGGCTCTACGATGAGGATAGATGGCCATCGGGCGCTGCGGGCGGAATGGTCACCAAGACCGTCAAATACAGAATAAAGAATATTTCTATGTATACCGAGAAAAAGGCAGGCGCGGTATCCGATTGGCATGACGCTATTGAGAGCGGCGCGCCCGTTTTCGTTGCGGCATTCTCTGTCGAGGTTGATAATGACGGCTTGCTCGTCTCCTACAAAAGAGTGGGCGAAGACGAGGAATGCCCGAATAAGCGCTATTTTTACAGTATGACAGCAAGAGGCGGCGAGCCGAGATTTAATTTCCAGTCCTACGTTGATACCTTTTCTAAGGAAGCCATCGATTGCTTTAAGGAAGTGACGTACGAGGCGTACGCCAGAGAGGTCGGAGATAAATTCGGAAAGAGCATTCCCGCAATATTCACCGATGAGCCTCAGTCGATAGATCCGAAGGAGCTGAAAAGCGGAAGCTGGACGGGAAAGGTAGAATACCCCTGGACTTGGGATATGCCAGAGACCTTCCGTAAGGCATACGGATTTGACCTCGTTGAAAGACTTCCCGAGGTATTTTTCAGATGCAAGGACGAGAGCGACAGATCGCCGAGATATTTCTATTACAGGCATCTTTCAGAAAGATTTGCCGAGGCATTTGTCGATAATCTCGGAGAATGGTGCGAGAATAACGGTATAATATTCACAGGTCACCTTATGTGCGAGGATGATCTTACGAATATTACAAGGCGCTGCTTCGATCCTATGTTTATGTATAAGAGGATGCAGCTCCCCGGAATAGACGTCCTTTTTGACAGACGCCTTTTCGCAACCGCAAAGCAGTGCAATTCGGTAGTCCGTCAGATGGGTAAGGAAGGAATGCTTTCCGAGCTTTACGGAGTAACAGGCTGGGACTATGACTTCAGAGGTCATAAATCGCAGGGCGACTGGCAGGCGTGCCTCGGAGTTACCGTAAGAGTACCTCACCTCTCATGGCAGACGATGAAGGGCGAGGGCAAGCGCGATTATCCCGCATCTATTTCATACCAGTCTCCGTGGTATAAGGAATATAAAATGATCGAGGATCACTTCGCGAGAGTCAACACCGCCCTGACAAGAGGTAAGGCGGCATGCCGCATAGCGGTCGTGCATCCGATAGAAAGCTTCTATATGCATTATGCATCTATCGCCGAAAGCATGAGCGAGTGCACCGAGCTGAACAGTCAGTTTCTTGAGCTTTGCAATTGGCTGCTTCTCGGCTCTGTGGATTTCGACTATATCGGAGAGTCCCTTCTTCCCGAGCTTTGCAAAAATCCCACGTCTCCGCTTAAGGTCGGAGAGATGGAGTATGACACCATTATACTTGATAACTGCGAAAACCTAAGACCCTATACCATTGAATGTCTCGAAGCATTTGCAAGATCGGGCGGTAAAGTCATAGTGACGGGTAAGGCGCCCGCATTCAGTAATGCGATGCCTTCCGAAAGAGCCAAAGCGCTAAGCGAAATGGCTCACCGTATCCCGAGAACCAAGAGCGATATTCTCGAAGCACTCAGCGACTCGGTTGAGCTTACCGTAAGGTATAGAGGCGGAGCGCCCACGTCGGAGCTTCTTTCCACAAGAAGGAAAGACGGTGAATGCGATTGGATATTCGTTTGCAATGCATATAAGCCCGAGCTTGCCCACATTCCCACGCGCCGTGATATAGAGATCTCGGTCAAGGGGCTTTATAGACCTCAGCTTTATAATACCATAGCCGGATCGGTAGAAAAAATAGAGTTCAAGGCAGAGCGCGGAGCAACGAAAATATATGCTTCAATCTTCGATTTTGATAGTCTGCTTTTGAAGCTTGATAAAATTGATGAAGAAGCTTTTTATACTCCCGAACCCTTTAAATTGGAAAGAAAACTTGTCAAAACGCCCTATATTAACTCATATCGCTTGAGCGAACCGAACGTTCTGCTTCTCGATATGCCCGAGTGGAGTATTGACGGCGGTTATCTTCATCAGCCCGAGGAACTTATGCGTATAGACGAGCGCGTGCGCCAGAAGCTCGGACTGCCGCTGAAGAGGACAAAGGCTGTGCAGCCCTGGGCGGTCGCATCCGCTCCCGAAAATAACGAGCTTTATTTAAGATTTACCTTCCGCTCCGAGATCGAATACGAGGGAGCTATGCTCGCGATCGAGAATATCGAAAAGACAGATATCGTGTTTAACGGCGTGGCGGTAGATAATACTCCCGTTGGATATTACGTTGATAAGGAGATAAAGACCTGCCCGATTTCTACCGTGGTAAAGGGAGAGAACGTGCTTGAGCTTAAGATACCCTTCGGCGTGAGAACGGATGCTGAAAACTGCTTTATACTCGGTGATTTCGGCGTTGATTTCCGAGGCAGAGAGGCTTATATCAAAAAGCTTCCCGAGGATATTGCATACGGAGACGTCGTGCATCAGGGGCTTGCGTTCTACGGCGCAAACATTATATACGATAGCGAGCTTGATCTTGATGAGGACTCGGATATCCTCTTTGAGATATCGTATTACAGAGGCGCGCTTCTCAGGGTAGCGATAGACGGAGAGGACGTCGGAGCTATATGGAAGTCGCCCTTCCGCCTCGAGGTCCCCTGCGTTAAGGCGGGTCATCATAAAGTGACCTACACCCTCTTCGGTAATAGATACAATACCTTTACCGCACTGCATTCGCTTATTGCGGATAAAAAGGACGTATATATGGGACCCGATTTCTGGAGAAGCACAGGCTTCGGCTGGAGCTATGAGTATAATACACGTCCCATGGGAATACTTAAAGCGCCCGACGTTTTCAAGATCACCAAAAATTAATAGCTTTAAAACCGCAAAGTGAAAATTTTGCGGTTTTTTCTTTTAAAATATTGAAAACATATAAAAGCTTTGTTATAATATATTTTGTAAAATTAGTAAAGAAAGCATATTTTGGCTTTCGGGAAGCGGCACAAAATGGATATCTACGCGCCCGATTATTATAAAAAATTCAAATGTATCGCCGATAAATGCCGCCATAGCTGCTGCGTCGGCTGGGATGTTTTTATAGACAGTAAAGCAGAAAAGCTTTATCGCTCTCTGCAGATACCCTCAGCGCAGCTTCTTTTAAATAGCCTCGTTTCAAACGAGGACGGCGTGCGTATAAGAATGAAGGCAGACGGCAGATGCCCTATGCTTGATGAGAGAGGACTTTGCCGTCTCATCTCCGAGGGCGGCGAGCATCTTCTCTCCGAGATCTGCCGCGAGCATCCGAGGTATTATATAGAGCTTCCTTCGAGGCTCGAGATAGGTCTCGGCATTTGCTGCGAGGAGGCGGCAAGGCTTGCTCTTCTTTCGGAAGGCTATCCCAGTATGGAAAAAATAGGTGAGGATGAAAAAGAGCCTATCCTCGCGGATATTCCTGCGCTTGAAAAAAGAGATTTAGCGGTAGAAATACTTTCATCGGATATTCCTTTTTCGGAGAAGCTTCGTGCCCTGGAAAGCGAATCGGGAGTCACTCTTGATATACATACCGACACCGAATGGCTTGATATTTTTTTAGGGCTTGAAATACTCGACAAGGGCTGGGAAGAGCTTCTTTTGAATTTAAGTCGAGCGCTCGCTATTAAAGAAGAGAAAGCTCTGCCGCAGGAATACGAGCGGATGATAGCAAGATTTATGATATATCTTTCAAATAGATATATAGCCGCCGCAGAGGATGAAATAGAGCTTAGGGGCGCATTCGGATTTACCTTGATCGGTGGTAAAATGCTTTATCTTTTAATGCTTGCCGAAGAAGAGCTAACAGAGAATAAGGCTCTTGATCTGGCTCGCGCCTATTCCTCGGAGATAGAGTATTCCGAGGAGAATACCGAGAATATTATGCTTGAATTCGAGATTTGCTAAGGAGATTCGGAATGAAGATTACGGATATTTTAAGTAAAGGCGGACTCACGGTCTCTTTTGAGGTCTTTCCGCCAAAAACCGATACTGTATTTGAAAGCGTTAAGGACGCTACCGAAAAAATTGCGGCTCTCTGCCCATCCTTCGTCAGCGTGACGTACGGAGCAGGCGGCGGAACGAGCAGATACACCCTCGATATAGCTAAAAATATTAAAGAAAAGTACGGAGTTCCGACCGTGGCTCACCTTACCTGCGTCAGCTCTTCGAGATCAACCGTGCGTGAAAGAATTGAGGCTATCTCCGCTGCGGGAATACAGAACGTTATGGCTCTGAGAGGCGATATCCCGAATGGGGGCGCACTCGGAGATTACGTCCATGCGGACGAGCTTGTCACAGAGCTTAAGACGTACGGCTCTGATCTTTGCATAGGCGCGGCGTGCTATCCCGAGCATCACCCCGAGAGCCCTGACAGTATCAGCGATATCGAAAACCTCAAAAGAAAGGTAGATCGGGGCGTGGATTTTCTCACGACTCAGATGTTTTTTGATAACTCGCTTTTTTATAGCTTTATGTATAGGATAAGAGAGAAGGGAATATCCGTGCCCGTCTTACCCGGAATAATGCCTATAACCAACGAAAAGCAGGTCGTAAGAGCAAGGGAGCTTTCAGGCTCTTTTATGCCTCAGCGCTTTCTTTCGCTCGTTGATAAATTCGGTAAGCGCCCCGATGCTATGATGCAGGCAGGAATTGCTTACGCGACCGATCAGATCATAGACCTTTTCGCCAACGGAATATCTCATATCCACGTCTATACAATGAATAAGCCCGAGGTCGCAAAGAAAATCCTTGAAAACCTCTCGTCGATCATTTCGTGACCATGAGTATAGAAGTAAGAATGATAGACCTGCCGGACGTCTCGGTAAATGAAGTCAGACGTTATGCGGGCATCGGCGGCAATGACAATCGATCGGATGAGCTTATGGAAATTGCGCTTGCCTTTTCAAAAAAAGCGAAAAACACGGTGGTTTTCGGCGTTTTTGACGTGAAATGCCAAGGATATAAGGTGGATCTCGGATTTTCCGAGGTGGAGTCGCGCGGGCTTTCACGCATGCTTTCGGAATGCGATAAGGCTATCGTTATGTGCGCTACCGCAGGGCTTGATTTTGATATAGCCGCAAAGAAATACGGAAGAACATCTCCCGCCCTCGCTCTTCTTATAGGAGCTGTGGGAAGCGAGCGCATTGAAGCGCTATGCGATGAATTTTGCCGTGAAGTCAGCCTTCAGCTTGATGCAAAGGGGTTTAAGCTCACGCCTCGCTTCAGCCCGGGATACGGAGATCTTCCGCTCGAATTTCAAAAGGAAGTATTTTCGGCTCTCACGCCGGAAAAATATATAGGAGTCACACTCGGAGAAAGTCTTATGATGACTCCGATAAAATCGGTAACCGCAATAGCGGGTATCAGAAAGAAGAAATAATATGGATTTCAGAGAGTTTGCAAGCAGTAATACCGTCATTCTTGACGGCGGCATGGGTACGCTTCTCGAGCGGCGCGGACTTATGCCGGGGGAAGCGCCTGAGCTTTGGAGCGTCAGTCATCCCGATGAAATACTTGCTATTCATAAAGAGTATTTCGATGCGGGAAGCAACGTTGTCAATACAAATACCTTCGGCGCAAATTCATTAAAATACGGTGATGATGCTTTAAGTGATATGATCGGTGCATCGGTCGGTCTTGCAAAGAAGGCAAGAGAGCTTTCAAGCTCACGCCGCCCAAAATTCATATCGCTTGATATCGGACCTCTCGGCAGGCTTCTCGAGCCTTACGGCGATCTCTCGTTTGATGAGGCGTATGGGGTTTTCACAAAAACCGTAAAGATAGGCGCAGCTCTTGGCGTTGATCTTGTCACTATTGAGACCTTCAACGATTCTCTTGAGACCCGCGCGGCGCTGCTTGCGGTCAAAGAAAACTCCGATCTGCCTGTGATAGTGACTAACGCCTACGGAGAGGACGGAAAGCTTTTAACAGGCGCGGACGCCGCCGTTATGGCAGAAATGCTTTCGTCAATGGGAGCTGATTTTATCGGCGCGAATTGCTCGCTTGGTCCGAATGCGCTTTTGCCGATCGCGGAAGATCTCGTCCGTTTTTCCTCTGTCCCCACCGTTCTTAAGCCTAATGCGGGGCTTCCCGTGATAGAGAAGGGAGAAACGGTATATAACGTTACCGCCGAAGAATTTGCCGCCTGCATGGAGACTGCGGCAGAGCTTGGCGTAAGAATGCTTGGCGGCTGCTGCGGCACGACTCCCGAATATATAAGCCTTCTTTCTGAAAGGCTTTCGGAGAAAAAGCCGAAGCAGGTAAAAACTCAGAAGAAAACGGTAATAACCTCGCATTGCCAATCGCTCGCGCTTGATGATAATTTTACCGTAATCGGAGAGTCCATTAATCCCACGGGCAGAAAGAAGGTCAAAGAGGCTTTAAGAAATAATGATACAGATAGTCTTATAGACCTTGCCGAGCTTCAGGAAAGCTGCGGCGCCCATGCGCTTGACGTCAACGTCGGAATGCCTGATATATCCGAATCCGAGATGCTTGTGCGAGTAGTTAATGCGATACAGTATTCGGTGCCGCTGCCTCTCGCTATCGACACGTCAGATGCCGCCGCTATGGAAAAGGCTCTCAGGATATATAACGGAAAGGCGCTTATAAATTCCGTATCGGGCAAGGAAGAGTCGATGAATGCTATCTTCCCCCTGCAAAAGAAATACGGCGGCGTAGTTATAGCGCTTACTCTTGATGAAAACGGTATACCGAGCGCAGCAGAGGAAAGAGTGCGTATAGCAAAAAGAATATTGCGCCGCGCGGCTGAATACGGCATAGATAAAAGGGATATAGTTTTCGATCCTCTGGCTATGGCGGTAAGCTCGGATAAAGGAAGCGCAATCGAGACTCTTAAAGCAATAAGAGTGATAAGAGAGGAGCTTGGCTGCAAGACCTCGCTCGGATTATCTAATATATCATACGGACTTCCGAAGCGCGAGGCTATAAATTCGGCATTTCTCTCAATGGCAATGACGGCAGGTCTTTCTATGGCTATAATGAACCCTGCATCTGCCGAAATGATGAAGGCGTATTATTCGTCAAGAGCGCTTCTCGGAATGGACGGCGGCTTTTCGGATTATATTTCGGCATCCGAGAGCTTCTCCTCGTCTGACTCTGCCGCATTCAAGGCAGTGAAGGACACGTCCGACGCGGCAACTCTTGAGGGCGCGATAATAAAGGGCAAGCGCGAGACTGCGGGAAGACTTGCAGAGAAGCTTCTTTCGGAAAAGACTCCCATGGCAATTATAGAGGAGCATATAATACCTGCTCTTAATGAGGTCGGAGAAGGCTACGAGAAGGGCAGAATATACCTTCCCGGGCTTTTGGAAAGCGCGGAGTGCGCCTCGGCGGCATTCTCGGTAATAAAGGCGGCGATGCCGAAGGGGAGCGGAGTCTCTTTGGGAAGGGTCGTTATTGCAACGGTCAAGGGAGACGTTCACGATATTGGAAAAAATATCGTTAAGCTTCTTCTTGAAAATTACGGATTTTACGTCAAGGATCTCGGTAAGGACGTGTCGCCCGAAAGGATACTTGAAGCGGCTCGGAGCGAAAAGTGTGATATCGTGGCTCTCAGCGCCCTGATGACCACAACGGTCAAGGCAATGGAAGAAACGGTTAAGCTGATAAAGTCGCAAATGCCAAAGATCAACGTGCTTGTCGGCGGCGCGGTCTTGACTGAAGATTATGCGAAAAGAATCGGCGCAGACGGTTATGCAAAGGATGCAATGGGAGCCGTAAGATACGCCGAAAAACTGATCAAAAGTAAAGGATAGTTAGCAATGCAAGTGTTTTTATCAACGCTTGGTCAAATGGGTGTTCTATTTATCTTCATAGCGATAGGATATATTCTGACTAAGCTTAAGGTAGTTCCCGATAATGCGGGAGCAGTCCTCTCAAAAATGGAAAACAACGTGTTTACTCCGGCATCCATACTCGCAACCTTTATGATGTACTTTACGGTCGAGAAGCTTAAGGAAGCCTGGATGCTCGTCCTTGGCGGCGCCGTTGTAGTGCTTATCGGAATACCCTTGGCTATCCTTATCTCAAAGCTCACGACGAAGGATAGCTACATAAGAAAAATATATACCTACGGACTTGCATTTTCCAACTTCGGTTTTATGGGTAATGCCGTAGTCGAGAGCGTTTACGGAGAGTCGGTCTATCTTTCGTACCTTATCTTCGTTATCCCATTCTGGATAGCTATATACGCGTGGGGCGTTCCCGCGCTGCTTATGCCAACCGAGAATTCCCATTCGGTCAAGGAGAGGCTTAAGAATATGTGCAACCCGATGCTGATATGCGTAGTCATCGGAATGATAATCGGGCTTTTGCCCTTCGATATGCCTGAATTCACCGTAAGATCGATCTCTATGCTTGGCGCTTGCATGTCTCCTATCGCAATGCTTCTGACGGGAATGGCGATAGCCAAGATCGACCTTAAGGAAGGGTTTTCCAATATCTCGGTATACGTCATATCGCTAATAAGACTCTTTGCGATACCGCTCGTATGCATAGCTATTCTTTATTTTCTTCCGATCCCCTTCGTTATCAAGCTTTGCGCCGTGTGCGCATCGGCAATGCCGCTCGGACTTTCCACGATAGTTATACCGCAGGCATACGGACTTGATACCAAGGTCGCCTCGGGTATGGCTCTTATATCGCACCTTTTATCCTGCATAAGCATTCCCTTGATATTTATGATATTTGATCTTCTATTTAAAGCTTAAAGGGTGCTGATTCATTTAAGACTGCACCGAATAAAAACACAGAGGTATTGTTTTTACACAGTACCTCTGTCGTTTTTATTGACAATATCGATAAATTGAATTCTTGATGACTCAGCCTCTTCTCAGAAGCCCATATCCGCAAGCTCGGCGCATAGAGATCTATAAAAATCGTATACCTTTTCCTTCTTTTTCTTCGGAGTAAAAAGATCCACTATCTGGGCGTGAGATACAGAGATATCAAGGCAATGCCCTCTATAAAATCCGAATTTTGTGGAATCATGGCAAACAAGACCGTCATTGTCAAGCTTTTCAAAATGGCGGTAAAGCTTCATAGGAATGCCGAGTATAAAGCAGTCTCTGCCTCTTTTGAGGTTAGTGGAGTAGCTCTGGCAGTATACCTTCTCGGAGAAGCGAAGAGTTTCCTCGCTCTCATCCACCCACCTTAGCTGATCGCAGGCGCGAAGTGCGTTTGGATTTTCGTCTCCGATCCTTTTATAAACGAAATTAATGCAAAAAGCCATAAAACGCTTGATAAAACCCGGAAGCTTCCATATCCATGAAGCAACTATCGAGCCGCGGTGTGGCGTGCAAAGAGTGGTCAGAGAAGCAACCTTATCTTCCATATCAAGCTCGTTTATCATATATTTGGTGTCAAGGCCGCCCTTGGAGTGACCGATAACGTTGACCTTTTCGGCTCCTGTTTCTTCCAGGACCTTGAGAACGTATTTTTTCAGCTGCTCGGCGTTGGTTTCGATAGTTCCGAAGGCGTCAACGTCAGCAACGTAGACCCTATGCCCCTCGGCATCGAGAACCTGCTCTATTTTTCCGAACGCCTTTATTACCTTCGTCTGCTTTATACCAATACCGTGTACGAGTATAATAGGGTATTTACACGTCAAAACGCCTCACCTCCGCTCCGAAAAGTTCTTTACAATTTTATTATAAAACTCTTTTTCAGGTTATTCAAGAGGTAAGGCGTTAAATTAATAATTCATAATATTATTTTTTTATTTTTGTTAAAATTTCTCGATCAGAGCAGAATGCAGATGAGGCCTGATGCGCCTTCATTTATTATCTTTTCGATCGTCTGACCCATTTTGGCTCTGGCGTCGCTCGGCATATGAAGAAGCTTTGCGTTCATACCGTCTCTTATAAGCTCGTAAAGCGAGCTGCCGAAGGTCTTTGTATCAAGCAGAGCCTCGGGCTTATCCTCAAACTCAGCCTTCATTCTTCTTATAACTTCCTCAGTCTGTTCCTCTGTTCCGAAGGTCGGGCATACCTCGGTCTTAACGTAGGTTCTGATCATATGAATGGATTCGCCCATAGCTCCGATCTTGATGCCGTTGCCCGCCGCGCCCTTGACGGCAACAGGCTCCGATAAGGTCAACTCATCCTTTGCGGGCATAACTATTCCGTAGCCAACGCTTCTTGCTTCCTCGAGGGCATCCTTGATGCCGTCATAAGCGCTCTTGATCTTAGCCATTTCAACGAGAGCGGAGAAGAGATCCGCATCGTTTTTAAGCTCAAGTCCCGAAAGCTCGCTGAGAGTTTTAAAATATTTCTCCCTCGGAAGCTCTATTTCGATCTCGCCGATACCCGTCCCTGCATCAAGCGAGAGAAGCTTAAGTCCATCGGCTTTTCCGATCTCGCGAACGTCGGCAAATTTAGTTACCTTGCATGCGCAACCGTTTATTATGGCGCAAAGCTCTTCCTTGATAGGGTGATCCTCGGGTAGAGCAGCCGTCCATTCGGGAAGCGAGAAGGAAAGCTCGCGGACAGGGAATTCGCCAAGCGTTAATTCAAGCACCGCGCCGACGTCGCTTTCGCTGAGCCTCGTGCAGTCGAGAAGGGCAACGGGTCTCTTGTATTTATTTTCAAGCTCAAGCGCAAGAGCCTTGGCTTCCTCACTCTCGGGATGAGCGGTATTCAGAATTATCGTAAAAGGCTTACCTGCCTCGCTAAGCGCATTTGCCGCGCGCTCCTCTGCGGCAACGTAGGATTCACGCGCAATATCCGTGAAGCTGCCGTCCGTTGTCACGAGAACGGCAATGGTGGAATGCTCCTTTGCAACCTTTTCCGTACCTGTTTCGGCAGCTTTTATAAAAGGCATAGGCTCGTTTGACCAAGGAGTCATTACCATACGCCACTCGCCGTCCTCTTCCGCTCCCGAAGCGCCTTCCACCATATAGCCAACGCAGTCGATAAGCCTCACGTTCAGCCTCGTCCCCGATAGCTCGAGCTTCACAGCCTCTCCGGGAACGAATTTTGGCTCGGTCGTCGTTATCGTCTTACCCGATCCGCTTTGAGGTATTTCGTCAAGAGTCCTTTCCTTATCATATTCATTATCAATATTGGGAAGCACGACGCAGTCAATAAATTTATGGATAAAAGTGGATTTACCTGTTCTGACAGGTCCAACCACACCTATGTAAATATCACCGCCCGTCCTTTTTGCAATCGCTTCATAGATACCCTTTTCGCTCATTTTCATTCTCCTTCAAAAATGCTTTTGTTAAACTCTATGCAGTCCTATCGCAAAAAATTACAAGCAATGAAAAAAAGCATTCGGCTGATCTCACCCGTCAAAGAGTACGATCAACCGAATGCCGTTTTTATTTAATTAAGATGAATAATATATTAACCTATTACTTCCCAAGAACCACCTATGGACTCAACCGTAGAAGTAGTAGTACCAAGCGAGATATCTGAAGTAGTAATAATATCGTTATTATATTCTATAACCGATATTTCGGGAGAATTGTAAATTTTCATTTGCTTTTTCATCCTTTCATCAGTTTGCATTGTCAATTACAGCGTCTCTGTAATCCTTAGCGCTCTTGCAGTAGGTATAGAAATCTTCAACGAGATCTGTAAGCGCCTTTTCACTCTCGGGGCATGTGTCACCCTTGATGTAATCAACGTAACTATTGATGTGATAGCTTCCATTTGATCCGCTCTTGGTCTCGTAGGTTATAACCCCTATCATCTTGTATGCATAAAGGGATATATCCACGTAATCGTAGGTAATGCCGTCGTCAAGAACACTCTTGCCGCTCGAAGTAATCTTTTCGCTGAAGGTATAGTCTTCGGCAGAGCCTGTAAGATAAAACCTGATAGTAGGAGTAGATGTAAGAATGAATGTAGCAGCCTTCAGTCCTTCTCCGATAGAATAAGAAGTATCGGTCTTACCGAATGCGCTCGGCGTATATCCATCGAGAACCTCGTCTATCTCGGCTATTATATCATCCTTGTTTTCCGCATTTTCAAAATACGTGTATGCGCTTCTGATATATGCAAGAACGTCTATGACGAGCGTCTTTTCCGCTTCGCTCGGCTTACCCTCAAGAACGTTCTTTGCGTACTTCGGAATAGAGAAGCTGAAGCTTCCGCGAAGAGCGATGCCGTTCCAATTAAGGCTTACCGTGAGATCAAGCTTTTTTCCTGCCTCAAAGGACTTCATAGCCTTTTGGTAAACGTAGTATCCGTCCTGAACCTCAAGCCTTTCAAGATCGAGAGTCTCGCCTTCGAGAACTGCCGAGGTGATATCGAATCCACAGGGAATATAGATATTGAGCGAAAGGTCGGATTCAAGCGTAATGCTCGTTTTGGGAATAAAATTAAGATCGGAAGCTTCCTTCGGAGTAAGTCTGTACGTTGCGTTAGTGCCGTCATCCTTGACCTTGACAAAAACAAGTCCGTTGTACTCCGCAGTGGGAGCTACTGCGCCCGATTTCAGAATAAGCTCCGTGTATGCGTCCTCTGCTTTGCCAAAGGTAAAGCTATCGCTTCTTGCTGTTTCTGACTTATCCGTGCCCGAAGCGCCGAGAGTATAAAGTGTGACCTTATCAAGATTATCGGCGATTATCTTACCGCCCTTGATAATTATTTCGGTAAAGTTCTTTCCGCTGTCTCCGTCAAGATTAAATACGGTTATCAGAGACTTAGGCTCTATGCTTCCGATAGAAGCATTCTTCGTAAGATCTATCGCGCAGTTATCAAGAGTTACTGTTGAAATGCTGCCGTATTTTCCGCCTGAATAGTTGCCTACTATCATATTTGATGCTTCATAACCGTCTGCCAGTGAGAAGCTGACGCCTTGAAACGTTATGCCAAATATCGCATTGTTACCAACGTTACCTGAGTTATTAAATATTACAATAGGATTTGTTTTAGTTAAGAAAATACCGTTCTTTATGAGAATTGTAGTTTGGGTAGAGGTCTCGGATGTGCTTTTTCCGTATGCCTGAATTATATGCTGAGCGCCTCTTGTGAATACCTTGCCGTTAAGGTCGAGAGTCATAGCACCAAGACTGTATGGGGTTTGCGATGCATTATGGCATTCATCGGTAGAATAATCTCTTCTGAGCAGTATAGTGCCGCCCTTGGCTGCGTCTGAGGATATTGCTTGATACCATGAAATATAAGGTGTGACGCTGTCACCGTTATAAACCGCGAAGGGGTAAAGCTCCTTGGGATAAATATCGGGGATAGCTGAGTAATTATCGGGAGCTTCTGCTTCCTTCGGAGCAGTCTTCGAGGTGTAAACAGTATTGCCTGAGGTATATGCAAAAACCGTGACGTTGTTATCGCTTTCAATAGCTTCGTAAGAAGTATATGACTTGTCCGGCAGGGTAAGAGTTGTGGAGTTAAGAGTGATCTTATCGGCGCTATCGTAGAGGAAGAGATCTTCCTTTTCAATATTACCCGCCTTGGTAGATACGATCGAGCAATTATTAAGCTCGAGATCAATTTTTTCCTTGTCTCCGTTTCCGTAAACCGTCTTGATAGGCACAGCATTTCCATCGTAATTGATCGTGCAGCGATTGAATTTTGCTGTAACGTTAAGACCGGGAGTATCCGTACCGTTTATTGCGCTCCAAGCTTGCAATATATAAGCTCCCGAGGTAGTGTTTGAGAAATTTACGTCCTCAAATGTAATATCTATCGAAAGAAGCTGGGTCTGAGCGGTTGAAGTATTAATAAGGAAAAATCCGTTCTTATTTGAGTTAACAATGGAACCGTTCTTTAAGGTTATCGAGAATTTTGCGTCTTTTGCGGTGTTAGCGAAGTAGCTGTTAAATCCATATTTTCCTGTGTTTGTCAGCGTTCCGCCGTTAAGATCAATAACCATATCGCCTCTGAAATCGGTAAGGCCGGGTTGCGCGGTAGAATTATAAGTCTGTGCAACCATATATACGGTACTTTTCTTAAGTTCAACGGCGGCATTTACTGCATCCTTCCAAGTTGTATATGCGGTATAAGATCCGTCTTCCTTAAATACCGCGAAGGGGCTTGTTACAGAATCGGGAAGATATCCGTATTCGGTCATAATTCCCGCTGCTTCGACCAGAGGGTACGTTACGGTGCCGTCACCTTCAGTGCCGCTCAAAGAAAACTCAAGAGCCGTCTCACTATCGGTAGAGGAATAGACTGTTGCCGGCGGAGTAGCTCCGCTGCTGAGCGTCAATGAAGTGTAATTGCCGTCCGATCCCTTGCCAAATACAAAGCTGTCGTTGGAGTTTTTTGAGCAAAGAGAGACCGCAGAGAAGTCGGTGTCGATTATATTACCGCCGTTGACGGTCACGTTCGCTATCTGAACGTTGTTAGCATCGGAAACAGTCTCGTCAAGCTTGAATACCGCCGCAGTCTTGCCCACGGGCTTAGCGGTGAGATCTATCGTGCAATCATTAAGGGTGATGCTTTGAGTAGTAGTTACAGGCGTGTTGTTTGCGCTACCCATATTGAAGGTATCGGCAATAAGCTTATTGCTTTCGGCCCCCTCTGCAAATCCAATGATAACGCCCGTGATGGTAATGTCAAAGGTCGCGCCCGCACCGTTTGACGAAGTTCCAAGGTTTATAAGAGAAGTCCACTTGCTTCCAACGAGAAGTGACGAGCCCTCATCGCCGTATATTCTGACGGTACTATGCGAAGGTGTGCCAAGGTTTGCATGGATCAGAGGAAGAGCCACGTTTTCATCCTTTGTGCTTCCGTCTTGATTAGTAACGGTTCTGACGTAGTGATAAGTTGTGATACTCTTGCCGTTAAGATCGATAGAGAGATCAAGAGTCAGCTTGCCCATTGAATACACTGAGTCCTTCTCGCTCATAACGTAGTCATCGCGAAGAAGTATGAATGAGGGAACCTTCTTTGATGAGATCACGGAAAGCGAGGGATATGCTCCGCCGCCGTCCTCATCCATCCAGTGGTCGTAGCCGCCGAGGAAGAAGTATTCGTCAATATCCGTATCGTATCCGAAATTCACGAAGGGATAGAGCGACTTATCCGTGTATGCTTTAGGGATCACGCCGTAGGCGCACTCCTCGCCGCCATCGTAAAGATCAAGATCAATAGTAAATTGATTGCTGTCCTTGTAGTATTGATTTTTAATAGTAGAATACCATTCAACGTCAACCGTCCTTTCGTCCCATTCGCTTGTATCTGCAAGAGAGCCGTCCTCATTGAAATAAAGCATGCAGACCATTCCGCATCCGCCTGCGTTGTTCTTGTCAAGATCCATGCTCTGGGGGTCAACGAGTATCTGAGTAACCGTGTTGCCGTTATCTCCTATTACCTGAGAGCGCTGCAAGCTTGCATTGGGAACGTGACCTGAAAGCACAAGCTCTATATTGGAGTGCTTCGATATAAGTCTTTCCCATATTCCGTCGGGGTTGTATACGAGGTCATCTCCGTTTTCCGCAGTCGGGTCGGTAGTGTAATCCCAGTCGGGGTTGGGTCTCGATGTAGCCGCAGAATCGTTTTTTCCGTCAATAGTGCCGTCATGATAGAGATAGTTATGCATAGTAACTATAACTCTATCATTGGGATTTGCCTCGATGATGCCGGCAGCCCAGTCAAGCTCCGCCTCGGTAACTCCCCAGTCGAGCGTGAGGATGAGCCAGGTCGTCTTTCCGACTGTAAGACGTCTGTATGAATTCTCATATTCGGTTTCATACATAAAAGCGCCGTCTGCTTTTACATCCGCAACGTATGTATTTTTCATATTGTCGCCTATCCAATTGTTGAAATACTCATCGTCATCGTGATTTCCGCGCACGAGAGTATAGTCCATATCTGCGGCGTCAAGCTTTTGGATCTGCTCAAGGGCGAGACCCCACTCTTTATCCTGGCGCGCCTTGTAAGCATCGGTGGATTTATTCCAGGTCTCGACTACGTCTCCGAGACCAAGAACCATTTTTATATTCTTTGAATCCTTGTTTGCTACGAGCCAGTCATATATTTTTTCTGTTCTCGGCTCGTATCCCAATGCGTAATTGCCGCTCTCGTCCATATTATTAACGTCGCTGTTAACGAGTGACTGCGTGTCTCCGATGACTGCTATGGAGTATGCGTATTCAGACCTCGGCTTTTCATCTCTTGTGAAAAATCCCCAGTTAGTATCTGCGCTTACGCCAATCGTCATAGCGAGCGTTATTGCGATAAGCAGGGCAGTCGCAATAATTACCGAAGCTATTTTCATTCTTTTCATTGTGGTTTCTCCTTTTATTGTTGACAAATTGTGATATGCGATGTATAATTTAGAGAGGGGGAAAGGTATATGCGTATACAGGGATCAAATTTCGGGACGCGGTCTGCGTTCCAGTATCAGATACATAATAAGATATATAAGGTTTCTGATCACATCCATCAGTATGCCGAGATTATCGTTATGCTTGAGGGCAGAATGCGTATAACAGTCGATGGGAATACCGAGTATCTTGAAGCGGGAGATGCCGCTGTGATACTTCCTTTTCAAAGGCACAGTATGTCATCGAAGGAGGTCAATAAGCTTGCTATGTATCTCTTTTCTCCAAGCGTCGTTTCTGATATTCTGATGGCTTATGACGGTAAGGTGGGGGAGGGTGCTAAATTCAAGCCAACCGAAGCTACGGTAAAGGTCTTTTCAGAGCATATATGCGAGAAGGAAGATCTTCCTCATTACCGCGTAAAAGCCTTTTTATATATGATTTTGAGCGATTATCTCGATCAGATACCGCTAAAAGAGAGCTTAGGTGGGACAAATGTTGTATCAAAGGTTCTGACATATATGTATGAGCATTATACCGAGCAGATAAGCCTTGAGGACGTCGCGGCAGATATAGGTTATAGCGCAAACTATCTCTCGCATTGCATCCAAAGGCTTTACGGATTGAATTTTTGCGCCGCTCTCGCCAGCCTGAGAGTAGAGAAGGCGAGAAATCTGGTAGCCACCACAGGGAAAAGCAATACCGAGATCTGCTATGAGTGCGGCTTCGGTAGTGAGAGAAGCTTTATTCGCCGTTTTAAAGAGATTATGGGCTTCACACCGTCCGATTACCGCAAGCGGTATTACACAGGGCCGTTCGAAGAAGCAAAGACGAAGTATTTCGATTGATATCTACTATTATGATTATATCATTATATACTTGTATCTGTCGTGACAAAACCGTACTGAAAAGTGACAAAATCTGATATAATAAAAAATCCCGAGGATCAATGCGTATCGCCTGACGGCATGCATTACCGATCCTCGGGATCTATTTTACTTATTAATTGCTTCGTTTAATGCTTTATATAAGGCTTCGTTTGCAAGCCTCATTCTTTCAGAGGAGAGCTTAAGCTTCCTTCTGTCATAGGTAATAAGTCCGTTTGTCTCATCCTCAACGTCGGAAAGCTGAGTATAAACGCTCATGCAAAGACCTTTTTCTATAAGAGGTAGGGTATCATTTTCAAAAAGCTTTATGACCGCGTCCTCAAAGGCTTCTTCGCTTTTGAAAAGACTGTAACCGTAATTTTTCTTGCCGAAAAGATGACCCTCGCAGCGAAGAGAGAATCCGCCGAATTCGCTTAAGAACATTGCCTTGCCGTTGTCCTTTTCGATCCTAGGCGCTTTAAAGTAAATATGCATAGAGTTGAAATCACTCTTTTCGCCGTAGAACCAACCGCTTGTTGCATCGATAAGCCTTGTCGGATCAATGCCTTTAAGCTTTTCGTAAGCCTCATCGGGCAGAAACTGCCCCCAGCCCTCATTGAATATCGTATAGATGAGAAGAGAAGGGGTATTGTATAGAAGCGCTGCGGTCTTCTCCATATGAGAGAGGAAAATGCTCCTCGCTTCGGGATCTCTGTTCCTTAAGGTGGGGAGAACCCTCTTGAATCCTAACGTTGGAAGCGCGGTATCGAATAAAAATGAATACCGCCCATTGTTGACCATATCCTGCATAACTACCATACCGAGCTTATCGCATAGATAATAAAATACCATAGGCTCGATCTTGATATGCTTTCTCAGCGCATTGAAGCCAAGCTCCTTCGCAAGGGTGATATCTCTTTCGTATCCTTCGGGAGAAGCAGGAAGAAAAATACCGTCAGGATAATATCCCTGATCCAGCAATGCAGAGAGAAAAATCGGTTTATTGTTAAGAATTGTTCTCATTTTACCGTTAATTTCTTCGATTTTGATCTCCCTTAAAGCAAAGTAGCTCTCGATGGTATCAGTCTCGGTAACAATGGAAAATTCATAAAGATAAGGATCGCTCGGTGACCATAAATGCGCTTCGCTTGGCTCTATTCTGAGACTGTTGCCAAGAAAGGCGTACTCGGTTCCGTCCGAAAGAATA
Source organism: Clostridia bacterium (assembly GCA_017462605.1). Classification (GTDB taxonomy): domain Bacteria; phylum Bacillota; class Clostridia; order Oscillospirales; family CAG-272; genus UBA1740. Next base: position 19,287 of record JAFTQV010000076.1, read on the forward strand.
AGCTTCTTTTCCTTTGCGTCAGTATCTATCTCCACCGTTGCAGAGGTCATATCCGAGGTTATCTTTATACCTCTTATCGGGTTTTCGGGAAGGCTTTCAAGCCACACTGTCTGCCATATACCGCTGACGGGTGTATACCACATTCCGCCGCGCTTTTTTGCCTGCTTTCCGTAAGGGTATTTTTTGTCGAGCGAGTCCTTGGCGATAACGTGTATCTCGTTTTCGCCTTCTTTCAGATAATCGGTAATATCAAATGAGAAAGGGATATAGCCGCCCTCGTTTTTGCCAACTTGCTTACCCGATACAAAAACCTCGCACACCTGATCTACCGCGCCGAAGTGAAGAATAACTCTGTCCTTGATAAAGTCCTCGGGAAGCTCGAATTTCCGCCTGTAATACATATATTCATTATTTTTCGGCGAAGCCTCGATTCCCGATAAAAGACTCTCGGGCGGGAAGGGAACTCTGATTTTTTCAGTTAGATCATCGGGAAAGGACGAGGATGCCCCCGTTCCGTACTCCCAGTAACCGTTCAGAGAGAAAAACGAATTTCTGACGAGTCCGGGTCTCGGATATACCGAATCCCATCCGGAGCCGTTCGGGAATTTATCGTAGTCGGGTGTCGTCAGCGTGCTATACTTTTTATCAGCCATATAAGTGCATCTCCAACGTCAGTATTACCGCCGGGAGCAATATCCGTCGCGGGCGGCTCGGTGGGCAAGGTAGGCGTATTGAGAGCTTCGATGATAGGTAAAACTATCTCGGAAGCCATCATTATCGCCATTAAAGCAACGAATAGTATTGCGCCGACGTTGCCTAAAATGACGGCAACGCGTCTTTGCTTCGGTATAAGGACCTCGCATCTGTCCGATACGAAGATAGTGTTTTTCTTCTTGAAGAATATAACCGTTCCCGCCACGACCATAGCAAGCTCAACGATGGAGTAAGCTCCGACGATGAGAGAAAGCTGACCAAGCTCCATAGGATCGACCTCACCGCCGGACATCATGATCTCGCTAAGCTCGCTGAATCTTTCGATCTTATCGTAAAGAAGCATCGGAATGACCGAGCCGAGAAAATTAAGCATAACGTGAAGTGCGATCGGATAGAGGATATTTGAAGTGCGCGCGTAAACGTATCCGAGAACGAGTCCCACGAGGACTGCGTAGAAGAGCTGATAGAAATTTCCGTGGAAAATTCCGAATGCTATCGCGGAGACGAAAATTATCAGCCTGTCGCCGTAGTGACCGAGCTTGTCAAAGAAAAGCTTTCTGAAAATTAGCTCCTCAACAACAGGACCGACAAGCACAACCATGGCGATTATAAGCCACATGGGAGTATTTTCGATCATTTCGGCAACGCCGTTATCGATCTCAACTCCGAAGATACCGCCGATAAACATATTGAGATAAGAGCCCACGAGATTACCCGCATACATAAAAGCCTCGGCAACGAGGAAGATCTGAAAGAATTCGGATATCTTCATCGGAGTCTTCGTCCTGCGTACGCTCCTCATTCCCCTGACCATAAGGTATAGGATAGGGAAGGCTATCACGTACATCGCAACGAAGTTTGCTATCATAAGAAAAGTGTAATTGCCGAGAATTTCTTCAGCCTTAGCTTCATCAAAGATGAAGGTTATCGCAACCTGCATAGCTATGATAAGGACAAAAGATACGACCATATAGACGAAAAGCGCAAGGAAAAATTTAGAAAATCTCTTTTTTGCCATGCTTTCGTCAAGAAGGCTGAAATCATCCCATCTCGGAGCTTCTGAATAAGGGGGAGGATTGTAGCCGCCCTCGGGTGAAGAGGAAGAGCCGAAAAAATCGCCCTCGTTGAATTTGTTGATCATTTTATTCTCCATTCTGCCGCCTTGAGGCGAGCGCAAATTTCAATGAATTTTCCTTACTATTTTACCATTAATTATAAGCGAAAACAAGGCAAAAATGTAAATAATATATTATTTATAAAAATTAACTAAATTACGCGAGGTTTTTTCGTATATTATTTGACCTCTTATTTTTTAAATTGACTTGAAAAGAAGGGTTCAATATGTTAAAATTATAATGTAAAAATATGCCGAGAGGTTACTTCAGAAATGTTTAAACTTGGTTTTGATAACGACAAATATCTTAAGCTCCAGTCCGAAAAGATCCGCGAGAGGATCAATCTTTTCGGAGGAAAGCTTTATCTTGAATTCGGAGGCAAGCTTTTTGACGATTTTCATGCGTCGAGAGTTCTCCCCGGCTTCGCGCCCGACAGTAAAATAAAAATGCTTATAGAGCTTCGCGACGAAGCGGAGATAATAATCGCGATAAATACCGCGGATATAGAGAAGAATAAGGTCAGAGGCGATATAGGAATAACGTACGATCTTGACGTTCTCCGTCTTATAGACGCCTTCAGAGGCTACGGGCTCTACGTCGGCTCCGTTGTTATGACGAGATATAAGGATAACTCTGCCGCAGAGGCTTTTAAGAAAAAGCTTGAAAAGCTTGGTATAAAGGTCTATAAGCACTACGGTATCGCAGGCTATCCCTACGATATCCCCTTTATAGCATCAGATGATGGATTCGGTAAGAATGAGTACGCCGAAACCTCACGCTCTCTCGTTGTCGTTACCGCGCCGGGGCCGGGCTCGGGTAAGATGGCTACCTGTCTCTCGCAGATATATCACGAGAATAAAAGAGGTATAAAATCGGGATACGCAAAGTTTGAGACCTTCCCGATCTGGAATTTGCCCTTGTCTCACCCCGTCAACCTTGCTTACGAGGCTGCAACTGCCGATCTTGCGGACGTCAATATGATAGATCCCTTTCATCTCGAGGCATACGGAGTGACAACGGTAAATTATAACCGTGACGTTGAGGTATTCCCGGTCTTAAGATCTATGCTTAAGGGAATTCTCGGCGAGTGCCCCTACCAGTCGCCCACCGATATGGGAGTAAATATGGCAGGATTTGCCATTTACGATGATGAAGCGGTATGCAGAGCAGCTCGCAGTGAGATAATCCGCCGCTATTATTCCGCGCTTTGCAAGCTTCGTAAGGGCGGTGAGAGTGAGGTCGAGGTCCATAAGATCGAGCTTCTTCTCCGTCAGCTTTCTATCGATGTGGATACCGAGCGTAAATGCGTAAACGCCGCGCTTGAAAGAGCGGAAGAGACCGATAGCCCCGCGGCTGCGGTCGAGCTTGATGACGGCAGGGTAGTTACGGGTAAGACCTCGGCGCTTCTTGGCGCATCCGCTGCGGTGATACTCAATGCTCTTAAGGCTCTTGCCGGCATTCCGAAGGAAAAGGATATCATATCCGAGCATATTCTTAAGCCTATTCAGAGGCTTAAGACCGAAAACCTCGGCAACCATAACCCGAGACTTCATACCGACGAGGTGCTTATAGCTCTTTCGGTATCTGCGGTTTATGACGATGACGCCAAGAGAGCCATCGAGGCTCTGCCTCTTCTTAAAAACGCGGAGGTGCATTCAACCGTTATTCTTTCTCAGGTAGATGAGTCAACCTTCCGAAAGCTTGGTATGCATCTTTCCTGCGAGCCGAAGTATCAGACCAAAAAGCTTTACCACAAGTAAATGGAGAACCGTATGAAAAAAATAACCGTTGCCGTATGTGTTGACGACAACCTCGGGATGACCTTCCTCGGAAGGCGCGTATCCAAGGATCGCGTTCTCGTTTCCGAGTTTATGGATACCGCGAAGGAAAACAGAGTTTTTATTAATTCTTTTTCGAAGAAAATATTTTAAGCGTATGAAAAGGCAGAGATAGTCGACTCTCCGCTTGAAGCGGCTGATGACGGCAGCTATTGCTTTATTGAAAACCTGCCGCTCAAGTCTCACCTTGATCTTATATCTACCCTTATAATATATAGGTGGAACAGAATATATCCATACGATATGAAGCTTGACGTAGACCCTGAAAAGGAAGGCTTCCGCCTTTTTGAAACCAAGGAGTTTGCGGGAAGCTCGCACGATAAAATAACCAAGGAGGTATGGGTCAGATGAAAAGAAAGCTGATATTGATAATAGCCTTAATTCTCTCGCTTGCTATGATCTTCACGTCATGCTCCGAGATAGACGATCTTTTATCCGATATTGAGGATGCGTTGGACGAGGAGCTGAACGGCTCGGATGATAGCAGCAAGCAGCCCGCGGGCAGCGGCACCGTCTCGGACTTTGACTTAAGCATAGTACCCGAGTATGACGGCGTTGCATATTACATAATCAATAATAACGAGCCCTTCTTCGAGGAAGAGGAGATAGTTACAAAGTCTTACGAGAAGTATTACGATCTCGACCCGCTCGGCAGAGCTACTCTTACAGAGGCTTGCATTGGCAAGGATCTTATGCCGAAGGAAGAGAGAGAAGGCGACCTTCCCGATCCCACGGGCTGGAAGCAGGCGAAGTACGATATCATCAGCGGTAAATATCTTTACAACAGATGCCACCTTATCGGCTGGCAGCTGACGGGCGAGATGGAAAACAGAATGAATCTCATCACCGGCACAAGATATTTCAATATCGAGGGTATGGTCGGCTTCGAGAATATGACGGCTGACTATATAAAGGAAACGGGAAATCACGTAATGTACCGCGTGACGCCTATTTTCAAGGGCGAAGAGCTTCTTGCCCGCGGTATACTCATGGAGATATACTCTGTTGAGGACGAGGGAGAGGGATTATGCTATAACCTCTTTATATACAACGTTCAGCCCGGCATAGTTCTTGATTATATGACCGGTGAATCGAGACTTTGCGAGGAAGGAGAGGACGAAAACTCCCCTTTTGACCCGAGCGCTACTAAGGACGAGGTAAACTCACCAAGCGATGGTGATAATGGATCCAAGGAAGAAGTCAACGTACCTTCCGGGGATAGCGGTTCGTCTTCTGATTCCGATCCGTCGGATGATAAAGCCGAGGAGAGCGCTCCGAATGAGACCCCATCAGATCCCAAACCCGAGGGCGGAAATAACGGCGATAACACAACAGGTGGCGGCAATACCACCGAAGGCAGCGATAACACTACCGAAGGCGATAATACCGAAGGCGGTACTGCTCAAAAGCCTATCGTATCCGATTGGCCTGTCATCACTATCGGCAATGAAGTTATCCCCGAATATTCGGGAAAACCATACTATATTGTAAATAATAATGTACCTTTCTTCACAAATAATGAGATAACCACCTCTTCATACGAGCTTTACGGTGATCTCGATCAGCTCGGCAGATGCACGTATACAATGGCGTGCTTAGGACTCGATCTTATGCCCACAGGGGAAAGAGAGGGCGACCTTCCCGATCCCACAGGTTGGAAGCAGGCTACCTATTCCTGCGTCAGCGGAAGGTATCTTTACAACAGATGCCACCTTATCGGTTGGCAGCTGACGGGCGAGATGGATAACCGAAAAAATCTTATCACAGGCACCAAGTATTTTAATATCGACGGTATGGTAGGCTTCGAGAATATGACAGCAGACCATATCAAGGAAACGGGCGATCACGTTATGTATAGAGTAACGCCTATTTTCCACGAAAACGAGCTTGTTGCCCGCGGCATACAGATGGAGATATATTCGGTTGAGGATGAGGGAGATGCGCTTTGCTATAATCTTTTTATTTACAACGTTCAGCCGAATATCATAATTGACTATACGGACGGCTCGTCCATGCTCGATCCCAATGCAGATATCGAAGAGCCGGATATAACCGAGCGGCCCGAGGAGGCTACCTACGTTATAAATAAAAATTCGGGCAAGGTACATAAACCCGACTGTAAGCACGTTGCTAATATGAGCGAAGAAAATAAGGTATACGTTACCTCAAGCGCAGAAGAGCTTAAGGAGAATGAAAATTATTCGCCTTGTTTGACCTGCGACCCGTATTGACAGGATATATGTATAATAGCCGAAGCGGTAATTTTCCCATACTTCGGCTATTCTTTTTGGAGTAATATGAATAACATTTTAGGAAGAGAATATTTTTCACGCCCTGCGACAGAGCTTGCTGGGGATCTTATCGGAAAGCTTATATGCAGAAGATTTGCCGAAGGTGAGATCAAAAAATACAGAATAACAGAGACTGAATGCTATTTTGGAGAAGAGGATACCGCATGCCATGCCCATAAGGGCAGAACGAAAAGGACAGAAACTCTATATATGCAAGGCGGAGTAGCATACGTCTATCTTTGCTACGGAATTCACGCTCTTTTGAATTTTGTGACGGGTGACCGCGATCACCCCGAAGCTGTGCTTATACGCGGAGTAGAAGGCATCCCGGGGCCGGGAAGAGTCACAAAAGCGCTTGGAATAACTTGCGCAATGAATAAAGCCGAGCTTTCCTTCGAGAGCGGAATATGGGTAGAGGATGACGGCGCGTCATCGCCCGAGATCCAAGCCACGCCGCGCATAGGCATAGATTACGCCGAAAAGCAAGACCGCGAAAGGCTCTGGAGATATATAGTTAAGAAATTTTAAAAAACTTTGAAAAACTTTTGGAAAAAGCTTGACAAAAGCAAAATGTTTTGATATAATGTTAAATGTTCTGCGGGAGTGGCGGAACTGGCAGACGCGCACGTTTGAGGGGCGTGTGGTTTTACCGTACGGGTTCAATTCCCGTCTCCCGCACCAAATAAAAGAGGGACTCTTCACGAGTCCCTCTTTTATTTGGTGCTGAAGAACGCTTTGGCGCGTTTTTTTGCGAAGCAAAATTAAGGGCGAATTTTGCCCTCGGCAAATATTCGTTGCGAGTGCGCTTTGCGCTCTCGCTTACAATCTCCCGTCTCCCACACAAAAAAGACTGTAATTTTGATACAAAATTGCAGTCTTTTTTAACTAAATCCGCCTTCGTCGGAATAAATCCACTATCGTGGATGAAATTTGCTATTCGGCGGGCGGACACGCCGAATGACGCAATATACCGCAAGCGGTATGCGCACGCGATGAAATCCCGCTTTTGCGGGGTGATGAGAGGCGGATTTGATTTCATCTGAGGTGGCAC
>JAFTQV010000077.1 GCA_017462605.1 Clostridia bacterium
CCGCCGTCGATTTACAGAATCGCTCCAGCTATCAGTGCCGCATGATCGCGCGCCGCATTTTCAGACCTCGGTCGCTACGCTCCCTCGGTCTGAAAATGCATAATTTTATCCATAAAATATATTTAGTGAGTTTTTTGACTGCACTTTTCTTGACAATTCCACATCCACCATCTTCGATGGTCCCCCTTCCCCCACTGGGGAAGGCTTTTATATCACGTCACCGAAGGTGACATATCGAGCCTTTCGTAAGAAAGGCATATCGAATCGAGCAAAGCGAGATATATCGAATTCATCTTTCGTGAATGAATTTCGCGAAAGTGAATATATCGACTCACCGAAGGTGACTAAGTCGCCGCCCCCTACAATTTATTTCAATAAAAAACTCTCCCGATCTAAAGGCTTGCCTTCGGGAGAGTCTTTTTTATTTTAGGTCAAGAAAGGATACCTTCGGGGAGAAGAGGCTGAGGTCGCTTCTTTCTACCGTAAGCGTTTTGCCGCGGTTTAAGAATTCCCATGCCCTCTTATCGCCCGAGAAGGTTATCTCGGTGAGTGAGTCGCAGCCCGAAAAAACGTCAGAATCCTCAAGCTCGGTAAGGCTCTTCGGAAGGGCGAGCCTCTTTAAGGACTTGCAGCCCGAAAAGGCATCGAGACCCACCGTCATCAAGGTGATCGGGAGTATCATAAGCTCAAGCGACGAGCAGCCCTTAAAGGCTCTTCTGCCAATTCTGAAAAGGCGCGCGGGGAGATCCACCGCCTTAAGGCTGCGGCATCCCTCAAAGGTGGACTCATCAATAAGCCCGAGACCCGAGGGAAGCTTTACGCCCTCAAGCGCAAAGCAATTCATAAAGGCGGAAAACTCGATGAGCTTGACGCTCTCGGGTATAACTACGTCGCGCAGGGTGAAGCAGAAGGAAAACGCGCCCGATGCTATGACCTCAAGACCTTCGCTAAGCTCTAAGACGCCGAGCGATGCCGCGCCCTCAAATGCGCCCTCGCCTATTCTTACGACTGTGCTTGGCAGCTTCACCGAAAGCAAGGCGGGGCAGAATGCGAATGCCTCGTCTGCAATATCGGTAACGCCTTCCTTAAAGTATATTTCCTTAAGGTTCTTGCAGCCCGAGAATGCGGCGGCTGAAATGCGGCGAAGAGACTTCGGAAGCCTTACCGTTCTGATAGACTGAAAATCTCTGAAGGTATTCTCCGCTATCTCCTCTATTCCCTCGGGAATTACGAGGTCCTGTATTTCGTCCGTATCCTCGTAAACGCCCGAATAAACCACCTTTTCGCTAATAATTCTTTGCATTTCCTCGGGATTTTGGGGGTTAAAATCGTATCTCATATTATTTCAGCTTTGCGAGAGCTTCCTTAATGGACTCGCGAACCTCAAGGTATTTCTTAAGCTTTGCGCGCTCCGCCTCGACTACCGCCGCGGGAGCCTTTGCAACGAAGCCTTCGTTTGAAAGCTTCTTCTCAAGCCTTGCTATCTCGCCCTCGTTTTTCTCCGACTCCGCGGTAAGTCTTGCTCTCTCCTTCTCAAAGTCGATAACGTCTGCAAGAGGAATATAAAGGTTGCCCGAATCGGTAGCGATAGAGACGGCATCGTCTCCCTCGTATGCATCAACTATATGAAGCTCGGATACGCTCGCAAGCTTTTCGAGCATCTTGCCCGCGCTCTTAAAGGTCTCGGGGTACTTCGTTACAACGAAGAGCTTAGCCTTCTTCGAGGGAGCGATATTCATTTCCGTACGGCGCTGGCGGATAGCAACGATGCAGCCGATAATACGCCTGATCTCGTCCTCTTCCTTATCGAAAACAAGGGCGGGATCGAATGCGGGATAGTCCGCTATCATAATAGACTCGGAGGTATGAGGAAGAGCCTGATAGATCTCCTCGGTGATAAAGGGCATGTAGGGGTGAAGGAGCTTAAGTATGCCCGAGAGGACGAAAACGAGAACTCTCTTCGCTGTGAGCGCCTCGGGGGTATCTCCGAGATAAGTCCTTGACTTGGTCATCTCAATATACCAGTCGCAGAAGGTATCCCAGGTGAAGGAATAGATCTCGCCGAGGGCGATGCCTATTTCGTAATTTTCTATATTGTCGTTGACCGTCTTAGCAAGCTTATTGAAGGCGGAAAGTATCCACTTATCCTCGGGCGCAAGCTCGCTTTCCTTCGGGAATGTGAGAAGTGTCTCATCATCCTCTGTGAGGTTCATAAGCACGAATCTCGATGCGTTCCAGAGCTTATTCGCAAAGTTTCTCGCGCTCTCGATCTTCTCATCGGAAAATCTCATATCGTTGCCGGGGGCATTACCCGTTGCGAGAGCAAATCTCAACGCATCCGCGCCGTACTGATCGATGATCTTCAAGGGATCTATACCGTTGCCGAGGGATTTTGACATCTTTCTTCCCTGCGCATCGCGGACAAGACCGTGTATAAGAACGGTTGAGAAGGGCTTCTCTCCGATATGCTCGAGACCCGAGAATATCATTCTTGATACCCAGAAGAATATGATATCATAGCCTGTGACGAGGACGCTCGTGGGATAAAATCTTTCAAGATCCTCGGTCTTATCGGGCCAGCCCATAGTTGAGAAGGGCCAGAGCGCGGATGAGAACCAGGTATCAAGCACGTCTTCCTCACGGCGTGTTGCCGAGCCGCACTTCGGGCAGGTGGGAACGTCTTCCTTAGCGACGGTCATCTCTCCGCACGCATCGCAGTAGTATGCGGGTATTCTGTGACCCCACCAGAGCTGACGGGAGATGCACCAATCGTGGCAGTTTTCCATCCAGTTGGTATATATTTTGGTAAATCTTTCGGGCTCAAACTTAATGTCGCCACACTTGACGGCTTCAAGAGCGGGCTTTGCGAGAGGCGCCATTTTAACGAACCACTGATCGGAAGTGATAGGCTCGACCGTTGTCTTGCAGCGGTAGCAGGTTCCGACGTTGTGCGAGCATGGCTCTACCTTGACAAGATAGCCGCCCTCTTCAAGGTCCTTGACTATTCTCTTTCTCGCCTCGTAGCGGTCAAGACCGCTGTATGTTCCGCCGTACGCCTCGGAAATCGAGCCGTCGTCATTCATCACCTTGATGACCGCAAGGTCATGGCGCTTGCCGACCTCAAAGTCGTTGGGGTCGTGGGCAGGGGTGATCTTAACGCATCCCGTTCCGAAATCGCGCTCAACGTACTCATCCGCAACGACGGGGATCTCTCTGCCAACGAGGGGAAGAACGAGAGTTTTGCCAACGAGGTGCGCGTATCTTTCGTCCTCGGGGTGGACTGCTACGGCAGTATCGCCGAGCATAGTCTCGGGTCTTGTGGTCGCAACGGTCACGAACTCGGATGAGTCCTTGACAGGGTATCTTACGTGCCAGAAATTGCCTGCCTGCTCGGTATATTCTACCTCTGCGTCCGAAAGAGCTGTGCGGCAGTTGGGGCACCAGTTGATAATTCTGAAGCCGCGGTATATAAGACCCTTATTATAAAGGTTTACGAATACTTCCTTGACGGCGCGCGAGCAGCCCTCGTCCATAGTGAAGCGCTCACGGCTCCAATCGCAGGAAGAGCCGAGCTTTTTAAGCTGATTGATGATCCTTCCGCCGTACATATTCTTCCATTCCCAAACGCGCTCGAGGAATTTCTCGCGCCCGAGGTCGTATCTTGTGAGCCCTTCGTTGACTCTGAGATTTTCCTCAACCTTGATCTGGGTGGCGATGCCCGCGTGGTCTGTGCCGGGTACCCAAAGGGTATCGTAGCCCTGCATTCTCTTGGTACGGATAAGTATATCCTGAAGAGTCTGGTCAAGGGCGTGACCCATATGGAGCTGACCCGTTACGTTGGGGGGCGGAATAACTATCGAGAAGGGCTTCTTCTTTTTATCGCCCGAGGGCTTGAAGTATCCCTTTTCGTTCCAATTTTCATAGATCCTGTCCTCAAAGGTCAAGGGATCGTAATTTTTCGAAAGCTCTTTTCTCATTTTTTATATATTTTCCTTTCGGTTCTTTATCTTACCATTTCCGAGCCCGCGCCGCCCGAATTGTGCGCCTTTATTATGCGCAAAATATCTGCAAGGTCGCAGACCGTCATATCTCCGACAACGGTATTCTTAAGCGCAGCCATAGCGTTGCCGTATCTTGCCATTTCGTCTATCGTGCCGTGCGCAAGCATAGCGTAAAGCGCGCCTGCGACGTACGCGTCTCCCGAGCCGATGCGGTCAACGACGTCTATATTCTCGTAAGGATGCTCCTCGAAGTGGCGATCCTCGCGGCAATCGTAGACAAGAGAGGTGAAGTTATGCTTCTGAGGCGATATGACCGTCCTCTGAGTTGAAGCGATTATTTCAAGATTAGGGTATTTCTTCGCAAAGCCGCGGTGGATCTCGCGTAGGTCGCCCTTCATTCCGAACATACGGCGAAGGGTCTCCTCGGAGATGAAAAGCACGCCGACTAAGGGCAGCACTCTTTCGATCGCCGCCTTTGCCGTTGCCTCATCCCAGAGATTGGCTCTGTAATTGACGTCAAAGGAGATGACCGCGCCTTCCTTATGAAATCTCTGCATCATAGCGGTGACCTCTTCCCTTACCGACTCGGAGAGGGCGAGGGTTATTCCGCTCGTGTGAAACACGCCTGCGGACGTATAAACGCGCTCGGGAAGCTCGCTTCTCTTGAAGGTAGTGAAGGACGAGCCGCGGCGGTCATAGGAGACAACGGGCACTCTCGGGAATGCTCCGCTCTCGTAATAATAGACGCCGAGCCTCTTATCCTCGCTCTCATCGTAGAGAACGAAATCGTCACTCGTGCCGCCGAAGCGGATCTTATGCTTTATAAATTTTCCTATCTCGTTGTGGGGAAGCTTGGTTATCACTCCCGTTCTAAGCCCGAGCATTGATATACCCGAGACAACGTTCAGCTCCGAGCCGCCCGCAACCTTCTCGAAGGTCTCGCAATAGGATATTCTTTCTTTGCCGACAGGGGAAAGTCTGAGCATTACCTCTCCGATGCCAAGCACCTTGAAATCACGGTCTGATATAGGCTTGATCATATAGCTTCTCCTTTAATTTTTTATTTATATTCGGGGAATACGAGCTTAGTTTCAGTAGTGAGGGTGGCGTACGCCTCGTCTATAAGACCCTCGAAGTCGATCTTTCCAAGCTCGCGCATAACGTCCTCTATCTTAGGCTGAGTCTTGGGGTGGCGGGGGGTGAATACCGTGCAGCAGTCCTCGTAAGGAAGTATCGAGGTCTCAAAGGTGCCGTATTTTCTCGCCTCGGCGATTATCTCGTTCTTATCAAGTCCTATGCAGGGGCGAAGCACGGGGATATTCACAGCGGAATCCGTCACTCCGATTGCCGCAAGAGTCTGCGAGGCTACCTGCCCGAGGCTCTCACCCGTGATAAGCGCGCCGCACTTATACTCCTTCGCGCACCTTTCGGCAAGGCGCATCATAAACATACGGAGAAGAAGGGTGAAGTAATCCTCTTCGCAAGAGTCGCGAAGCACCTCTTGGATATGAGTTAATGATATCACGTGAACGTGGATACGCGAGCAGAACTCGCACATTTCCTCGGCAAGAGTCATTACCTTCTCTCTCGCTCTTTCCGAGGTATAGGGGAAGGACTCGAAGTGAAGCGCCTCGATCTCAAGTCCTCTTTTCGCCATCATACAGCCTGCGACGGGTGAGTCTATACCGCCCGAGAGCAGAAGAAGTCCTCTTCCCGCAGAGCGGATCGGAAGTCCGCCCGCGCCAGGCTCCTGACCTGCGCGGATATAGGCAAGCTTGTCTCTTATCTCAACGGTGACGGTGACCTCGGGGTCTCTGACGTCTACCTTGACCGAGCCGCCCGTGGCTTCAAGTATCGCTCCGCCGACCTCGCGCATAATTTCGGGAGAGGTCAGGGGGAAGGACTTGTCCGACCTGCGGCAGTCCACCTTGAAGGTGCGCTTGCCGATAAGCTTCTCGGGCAGATAGGACTTTGCGAGAGCTATTATCGCTTCCATATTCTTTTCGCACGCCTTAGCGCGGTTGACGCTGATTATACCGAAAACGTGCTTTGCCGTCTCGTACATCGCGTCCATATCGCAAAGCTCGTTCTGCGGCTCTATGTATATCGTTGACTGCAAGGAATATATCTTGAATATTCCGTTGGGCGATGCTCGTCTTCTCATTTCCTTAACAAGCATCGATTCAAAATTGCGGCGGTTCTGCCCTTTCAGGATTATCTCGCCGTATTTACAGAGAATTACCTCGTCCGTCATTTTTTCCGTCCTTAAAAATTATTTACATTATATTATACACAATACTTTAGCTAAAGTCAAGTATATCTTGCCAAATCTCTTTGGCTTCCTCGGCGTTTTCCATAGCGCACATAACGACCGTTCTGCCTCTCGTTATCATAAAGCTATCCTTCGGCAGTCTGACTCCCTCTGCCCCGAAGAGCGAGGTAAGGAGAGATATCCTCTTTTCGAGTACGGCGCGGCAAAGCGCTGCGTCCGATGCTGAGTAGAGCTTAAAGACCGCGCACTCCCCCGGCGCATCAGACCTCGGTATAAGAAGAACGGCAAAGTCCTCGGCGAAGGTATTCTCATATGAATACATAAGCTCGAAGAAGCCCTCGTATACGTAGCCGTCGCTCCCCTCGGGTATATCGGGGGAATATATTATGCCCTTTACTCCGCTCTTCTCGGAAAAGCTCTCCATAAGCTCGGCGCAGCTCTTCTTTTCTCCGCAGGAATTCAAGGATAATGCCAAGAGAGATATAATGATAGAAGCGGCAAAAATCCTTGATATTAATAATAATTGTTTGCATTTTCGCATAGTTTTCTCCGTTTTCAAATAAAAAGAGAGCAAGACTAAAAGAAAAGATCTTCTATATCTTACTCTTGATCTATCCTATGTTTTATTTGGTCTCTCAGCTCGCGCCCTGATCCTTCGCTTCCTTCTCAGTCACCTGCGGCGACGTGATATATAAGCCTTCCCCAGCGGGTAGCGAAGCGGCGCGAGGGTATTGAATGACAGTCCGGTGGACTGTCAGACCCCGAGCGTGACCGAGTCGCAACGAGACAGGGGGCACACGAAGTGTGACGGATGAGGTGTTAACTTTGATTGTAGCCAATACCTTGTCTGTAAACAAAGCCAACTACTCATCCACCGCAAGCGGTCCCCCTTCCCTCACAAGGGAAGGCTTATTAAGGCTCCCCCGGCAAAGGTGAGCACAGGGGCAAGGGGTAAAACCCCGCCCCCAACCTAAAGGTTGCGCCGTAGGCGGTGAGGGATTGTCTTGCCGAGTGCGAACGAAAGCATCCCCCGCGCGTCATCCTGAGCGGAGCGAAGCGGAGTCGAACTGCGAAGCAGCAACGAGCGTTAGCGCAGTTGGGATCTCGCGGGAATATGCGTATTAATCTCGCCCAGATCCTTCGCTTCGCTCGAGGATGACACCCGAAGGTGTCGGGCGAGGCTTGCCGAGTGCAAACGAAAGCCTCAAATAAAGGGTGAAGTTTTCGCATAAGCGAAAGTAAACTTCACTTGCCCTATGGGCAAACTTAGTTTTTCGGGCGCGCACATCTAATCTTATGCTTTGGGATAGGAAATAATTACAGTCTATTTCTTTTCGTTTCTCTCCCTGTCTATATATCCCTGAAGGATGATCTCCGCAGAGAGGGTATCCACCGAGGCGCGGCGCTTTTTGCCGTAGGTCTCGGTTGCTCCGAGGTAGCGGTAGGCGACCATTGTGCTCATTCTTTCGTCATAAAAATCGATCTCGATATCGGTGAAGCCCGAAAGAAGCTCGGCGAAAGCCTTGATGACGCCGACGCGGTCTCCCTCTGTGCCGTCCATATTCTTCGGCAGACCGATAATTATTTTCTTGCAGCTTCTCTTCTCCGCTTCCTCCGCGACTCTTTTGGCGGTATTCTTCATTCCGCCTTCCTTAAGTGTGGTGATACCGCTTGCGAGCATACCCGAGATATCGCATTCCGCGATACCCGTTCTGACGTCGCCGTAATCAACTCCGAGATATTTTCCGTGATTGATATTCATTCCGATCTTAAACCTTCTTATAGATAAGTATTATAAAGTGCGCCTCGCACTCAAGGGAGTCAAGCGAAAGCACCCTTTCTCTTCCCTCTTTTGAGGTGCGGTAGGCGTAGGGTGTCATCATAAAGAGATCCCTGACCTCGGATGCGCTCCGAAGCGCGAGCGGATAGCGAAGCTCTTCCCTTAAGATAAGCTCGAAGCCCTCGATATAGGTATCCTTTACTTCGTTTTTATAGGGCGTATCGTATATTTTGGACTTAAGCCCGAAAAGATGCTCCTCACCCGGAATAGCCATAACGAAAAATCCGCCGCGGCGAAGCACTCTTAAGGTCTCGGCGGGAGCCTGAGGCGAGAAGGTATTGAGTACCATATCCACCGAAAAATCGGGGAGCGGAATATGATAGGAGCTTGCGACGGCGTATTCATCGGCGCATCTCTTCTTAGCCGCCTCTCGGACGGCGTCTCGCGAGATATCGAATGCTAAAATATAAGCATTCTTCGGCTTTACCTCTTTCGAAAGATGCTCGGTGTAATACCCCTCTCCGCAGCCTGCGTCAAGAATAACCGCTTCATTTCCGATGCTATCGCGGCAAAGCTCGGCTATCCTTTTAGCAAGAGGCTCGTAAAAGCCTCCGCCGAGAAAGCTGCGCCTTGCAAGCACCATTTCCTTATTATCTCCGTGATCTCCGCCCGAAAGCAAAAGATTATAGTAGCCTTGCTTTGCCGAGTCGAAGGAGTGGCGGTTATCGCATTTTGCCGCTCTGCTTTCATCAATATTCAGTTTTCCTCCGCAGACAGGGCAGGTGAAGATCATTTTAATCTCCATTCTGTCGCCCAAAGGCGACTGCACAATTTTTTAATTAATTTTCGGTAAGCTCGCCAGCAAGGCACTCTTCCATTTTCAGCTTTATTTCTTCCTTCGGCATACCGAGCGAGAAGAGGTGGTAAAGCTTGGCTACTGCCGCCTCGGTGGTCATATCCCTTCCGCTGACGGCGCCTGCCGACTTAAGCGCGGAGCTTGTCTCATACGCGCCGAGGGTGACTGTGCCCGCAGGGCACTGAGAGCAGACGGTGACGACCGAGCCCGAGTCAAATGCCGACTTGATTATCGGAAGAAGCTCGCCGCCGTTATTCGGGATATTGCCCGCACCGAAGGTCTCAAGAACTATTCCCGAGAGCTTCTCCGTCATTATCTCGGCAAAGAGACCGAACTGTATACCCGGGAACACCTTAAGTACGCCTATCGGGATCTCAAGAAAGGGGTAGAGAGCAATTCCCGAGCCGCTCTTCTTTTCGCTCGGCATAAATGCCGCGCGGTTATATCTTATCTCTATTCCAACGTCTGCCAAGTGGGGATAATTCGGAGAATCAAATGCCACAAGACCGTCTGAGCTCATCTTCATCGCGCGGTTACCTCGAAGGAGCTTGCCGCTGAAATAAAGGCAGACCTCGGATACCACGCCCTCGCTCGCTATAATGACCGAGGTTATGAGGTTATCCCTTCCGTCGCTCCTTATCTCGGAGAGCGGGATCTGAGATCCCGTGAGTATGACGGGCTTATCGAGTCCGCCGAGAATAAAGGAAAGCGCCGATGCCGTATACGCCATAGTATCGGTTCCGTGAAGGACAACGAAGCCCGAATATTTTTCATAATTTTCGTATATTATCGAGCCGATATTATTCCACTCTCTGACAGACATATTTGAGGAGTCAAGAAGCGGCTCAAGCTCGCAAAGCTCCCACTCGGGGAAGCCCTCGCGCGACATATCGGAAATTGACTCTATCGCCTCGGCAAGAAAGCCCGGCGCAGGCGAAAAGCCCTTTTCCGTCCTTTTCATTCCGATAGTTCCGCCTGTGTTGATTATCAGTACCTTTTTATTTGTGTTTTCCACGTCAGACCTCACAAAATAATGAATAGTGAATAACGAAATTTTACCGATTGGCAGGAATTTACAAACCAATCGGTAATCAGAATCGTTTAATGGATTACAGGTACAAACTCTACCTTCAACTTCATTCCCATTCCTTCTGCCAACCTCTGAAGAGTACGCAAAGAAGGATTAGCATTACCATTTTCCAATTTACTGATATCCGCCTGTGCAATTCCGGTACGAGCCGCTAAATCCTTTTGTGTCAGTCCCGCAGCTTTCCTTGCATCAAGCATTGCCTGAATAATGGAAAACTCCGCATCAAGCGCATCATATTCTTTTTTGAAATCTTCATTTTGAAGCTGTTCATTCAAAAAATCCTTGTAATTCGTCATATTATTTCCCCTCCCTATTCAAAAATTCATTTCGATATTTCTTTGCAAGTTCGATTTCATTTTTAGGAGTTTTTTGCGTTTTTTTGACAAAACCGTTTGTAAGGACAATTTTTCTGCCGATAACAAACTTCCATCGGACTTATCATAAAAAACAATCTCAAATTCCTGCATTTATAGTGTCTCCTAAAAATATGGGATTTATCCCTTATTTATATTATATAGGATTTATCCCATTCTGTCAATAGATTTCCAAATGTTTTTTAAATAAGTTTTAGCTATTTCTTATATTCCATAAGCATCTCCGAAATGTTTAAATATAAGAAATGAATAATGAATAGTGAATAACGAAATTTTACCGATTGGCAAGAATTTACAAACCAATCGGTAATCAGAATCGTTTAATGGTTTCAACAGTATGGGTTGCGTTACTCATCGGTTCCGATGCTCTCCCAATCTATATCATCCGCATCAACATAACCGCTGTTTTCAGCATCCTCTATTCTTTTCGCCTCATCAGCAGTTACCTTTGTAAAATCGGGATCCCAAGCAAGAACTAATTTCTTAATAAATTCGTAAGCAAACACCTTGTCTGCTTCAGGCAATGCATCCATTAAGCGCGCAGCTTCAATTGCAATACTTGACATAAAAG
>JAFTQV010000001.1 GCA_017462605.1 Clostridia bacterium
CCATCAAGACCAATTACGCAGGCGACTATAATAACACCCCAACCATCTATATGGGCGGATTCCTGAGCTTCTCCAACACGAATGCAAAGACTACCCTTGAAAACTGCCTGTTTGCAGGTAGGTTTGAGCGCGGTGAAAACCTGACCGACGAGGCTCGTCTTGGCGCATTTGGCACGCTTCGGAGTGTTAATGCAATCAAGAATTGCTATTACCTCGGTGACGACGGTCTTGCGGCTGTACACAGCGATTCGAATCTGAAACCCGGGAGTGACAACGTAGAGATCACAAGTGTAACGGGGGCACAGCTTCTCTCGGGCGAGGTTGCCTACAAGCTGGGCGAAGCCTTTGGACAGACCCTTACAGGCGAGATGCGTCAGAGCTATCCCGTCCTCGGCGGCAAGTCTGTTCCTTCTTCAAGATTCGAGATCTACGGTCAGCAGCTGAACATCGGCGGCGACCTCTCGATGAAGTACTACGTGATGGGTTATGCTCCCGATTTCAATTTCGAAGGACTCGCAATGGAGTTCCGCCTGGGCGGCGTGAAAACCGTAGTGTCTTCGGGTTCTCTCAATGCAGACGGCTTCTACGTATTCACCCTTGAGGGAATCAGCCCTCAGTGCATGGGCGACAATATCTACGCAAGGCTCTCATATGGCGAGATCGAGGTTGCAACTCACGGATATGATAAGAAGTACAGCGTTGAGATCAATCTTTGCAATCTTCTTGACAAATATCAGGACAATGCGGCTCTTGTTACTCTGATCAAAGATACTCTTGCATACGGCAAGGCGGCAGAGGCATATAAAGGTTACGCCTCTATCGAGGGCGATCACACGGGATCGGGCAGAGATATTCCCGCTTCGGAAGTAGAGGCGACGGATGCGATCGCCGAATATGCCGTCCGTTTTAGCGCCTTAATTTCTATTATCATTGAGGTCGATCCAAGCTCCTTCGGCAAAGAGATCTACGTAGTCGAGTGCAACGGCGCAGAGCTGAGAAATTTCCCCAGCCCCAACAGTCCATTGTATAGGATAACTAATATTGCTGCAACCGATTTCGATAAGGAATGGGAATTTGTGGTGAGAAGCACTAATCCCATGGGAGACGTTTACGGAAGGCTTACCTTCAGCATCAACGATTACCTCTACGCGATCAGCCAAAGCACCGATGCAAGTGATACGGCGAAGGCTCTCGCAAAGGCACTCTATAACTACGGCGTGAGCGCGAAGGAATATGCGGCTTTGCAAAGCAACTAAATTACATTGACACATTTAAGGGCAGCCCGGTTTTTGAACTCGAGCTGCCCTCTTACTTTTATTCGCTTATTATCTTATCTATTTCGCTTATTCGGCAGACTGTATGAGTATATCTTTTGCCTTCCTTCGTACGGTCCGCGAGAAAATATCTCTTTTTTGACTGCTCTATGACGACTCGGCGCAGGTCGCTCTCCCTCTCGGACCAGTCTGTGATGACCTCGCCGTCAAAGCCTGCACTGGAGAAAAATGCGGCGTCAAAATACACCCTGCGAACGGCATCGCGGGCAACAGAGCCAACGTATGCCATAGACTCGGCTAAAAGCTCTCCGCCGGTGCATATAGCGCGTATACGAGCCTCGGCGAGGCGCATTGCGGTATCCGCTCCGTTGGTATAGACGGTCAGCCGCTCCACCGAGGCAAGATAGGGTATCATATACTGAGCGGTCGTGGATGCATCAATAAATATCGTGCTATCCGGCAGGACGAGAGCTGCGGCTTCGCGCGCGATAGCGTTTTTTTCATCCTTATTCTTATTTCTGCGGATAATACGCGGCGGGCGGAGAGCTAAGACCGATTCAGCTCCGCCGTGATGACGGCGCAAAAGCCCCTTTTGCATAAGCCTTTCAATATCGCGCCTCACCGTTGAGGGACTTGCGTAGGTTGCCTCGGCAAGCTCCCTTATGCTGACGCTTCCCCTCTCATTTACAATGCGAAGTATCTCATCGCTTCTGCTTTCTCTTGGCATATGCTCTCCTTTTTGCTCATATGAGCAGAAAACGGCGCGTTTTTTACCATAAAAATGACTCTTCACCGTTTTTTTGCTCATATATTGCTCTTTTTGATCGTTTATGCTAAAATTATATCATAACAAACTCTAAGAGTCAAGCATATCCATTCGTATTATAAATAAGGAGAATTTCAGGCAATGATAAAAGCTTTCGCATTTGATCTCGACGGCACGCTCACGCAGCATAAAACTCAGCTTGACAGTAAGAACCGCAGCGTTCTTGAAAAGCTGATGAAAAAATATAAGCTCCTGATGGTCGGCGCAGGCGCTTGCATGCGTATTCACGATCAGCTCGGCGGCTTCCCTGCTGACGTTATAGGCAACTACGGTATGCAATACGCAAAATACGAGGGGGGCGAATTCAAGCTTGTGCGCGACGATGCGGTTCCCTTTGGGGATAAAGCATTGATTGAAGAGCGAGTAAACCTTATCCGAAAGAAGCACGGATACACCGAATACAAGGGAGAAAACGTTGAATATCACGCCTCAGGCTGCCTGACATTGCCGCTTCTCGGTACGAAAGCCGATCAGGCGGATAAGCTTTCCTTCGATCCCGATAGGAAGAAGAGACGCGCGTTTTACGGTGAGGTTTGCGAAGCCTTTTCGGACTACAATGTTTTCGTTGGCGGCTCTTCCTCATTCGATATGGCGCCGAAGCCCTTCAATAAATACTATGCGCTCGACCTTTGGTGCCGCGAGAACGGATACAGCCACAGCGAGGTAGTCTTCGTTGGCGACGATTACGGTCTCGGCGGCAATGACGAGAGCGTTTACCGCTCGGATTTCCGCTTTGTTTGTATTGATGACTACACCCGCCTTAGCGAGGTGCTTCTCCCCTGGATAGACGATAGCGTAACCGATATCGCCGCTCTGCTCGGCGAGGTTAAGTGCTGCGAGTGTGAAAAAACTCACACGTGCAATATTAAAAAGGTAGTGATCCGCAACGGAGCCTTGAACGAGCTTCCCGCTATTGCGGCAGATTACAGCCACGTGCTTCTCGTTTCCGATGAGAATACACGCCGCGCCGCAGGCTTCCGCGCCGCCGAGCTGCTTGAGGGAAAGATAGACGCCGAGCTGACTTATGATGGCAAAAGCTTCGTTGTTCCCAATGAAGAGGCAGTCGCTCGGCTTGAAGGTTCAGTCTCGGAAAAGACAGATCTTATTATCGGCGTTGGCTCGGGGGTTATCAACGATCTTTGCAAGTACGTATCGCACGCCAAAGGTCTTCCCTATTATATAGTGGCGACCGCTCCTTCCATGGACGGCTACGCATCAAAGGGCGCGGCTATGCTCTTTGACGGTATGAAGATCACGACCAACGCATCCGTCCCTGCCGCTATCATTGCGGATACTGCGATCCTTAAGAATGCCCCCATAGAGATGCTTAAGGCGGGATACGGAGATATTATCGGAAAATACAGCTGCCTGAACGATTGGCGACTCAGCCACGCCGTAAACGGAGAGCCGCTTTGCGAATACATATACGGTCTCACCTATAAGACCGTCTCTTCGGTCGCGGGTATGAATAAGGCTATTCTTTCAAGAGATGAGGATAGCATCGCCGAGCTTATGCGCGCGCTCGTCATCGTTGGAATAGCTATGGCTTATATGGGCAACTCCCGCCCCGCATCGGGCAGCGAGCATCATCTCTCGCATTTCTTCGAGGTAACGGGGCTTCTCCATAGCGAGCCTTATTTCTGCCACGGCATCGACGTTGCATATTCGACCTACCTCACGGCAAAGCTCCGTGGCGAGCTTCTTAAGATCAAGTCTCCCGAAGCAAAGGAATGGAGCGAAGGCGAATGGGAGAAGGAAATAAAGAGAGTTTACGGCAGCACCCATACCGCAGACGAGATAATAGCGCTTCAAAAGAAGCTCGGCTGGATCTATGAGGATAAAATACAGGTCTGTCGAGAAAAATGGGAAGATGTTCTTGATATCCTAAGGAGTTCTCCCACCGCAAACGAGATTCTCGCTATGCTTGACGGCATTGAGCTTCCTCTCTCTGATTTTGAAAAAACATACTCTCCCGAGAAGCTTTGCGATGCTATCCGCTACGCAAAGGACCTTAAGGATAGGTACACCGTTCTTTGGCTTTATAGTTCTGTGAAGTGACGTCATCCTCGAGCAAGGTGTTTTTTCAAGATTCTTCGCTTTCCACGTCGACGCCTTTAGGCGTCATCCTCGAACGATGCCGATATCCCTCGAGATCCTTCGCTTTGCTCGAGGATGACAGCGAGGGATATCGGCGAAGTGAAGGATCTCGGCGCGAGTTGTTTCTTAACTTAATGAGATTGCCCCACAGGGGCTGCTTCTAATACGAATTTGAGGCAGCCTCTCTTCTTTTTTTGGATTTTTTTAAAAAAGGTATTGACAAAAGCAATACTTCGTGATATGATGTATTACACAATACCTCGCAATGTGAGGTATTACAAGGGCGGCAGCACGCCGTGGAAAAAAACAACGCCGCAAGAAGCGGCAGAATGGAAAGAGTATGGATATTCAGCTTAAACGCGGCTTGCTTGACGTATGCGTTTTAGCCGCAATAAAGAAAGAGGACTCGTACGGGTATAAAATAATAAAGGATATGAGTCCGTATATAAAGATGTCCGAATCTACTTTATATACTATTCTTAAGAGGCTTGAAATTGCAGGGCTTCTGACGGTGCGCGCAACGCTGCACGAAGGAAGAGTAAGAAAGTATTATCACATCACAAGGGCAGGTCTTGGGCGCATTCAGGATTTCAAAGAAGAATGGCGCGAGGTCATGTCTATTTACAAATTCGTGACGAGGGAGGACTCGGGAAAATGACAAAGCAGGAATTTAAAGAAGAGCTTCGCAAAAGGCTTTCGGGATTACCGAAGCGCGAGCTTGAAGAAAGACTATCGTTTTATTCAGATATGATAGACGACCGAATAGAAGAGGGTCTTTCAGAGGATGATGCCATAAAGGATCTCGGCGGTACGGATAAGGTCGCGGCTGAGATAATCAGGGATATTCCCTTAAGCAAGATCGCGGCGGAAAGAATAAAGCCGAAAAACAAGCTCGGCGCTCTTGAGATCACGCTTATAGCGCTCGGCTCGCCCTTATGGATAACCCTCGCCGCCGCGGCTTTGGTTATCGTCATTTCGATATACGCCGTTATATGGTCGGTTCTGGCTTCGCTTTGGGCGGTATTCGCTTCTCTTGCCGCTTGCGGCCCCGCAGGACTTATCGCAGGACTTATATTCATCTTCAGCGGCAATGCGCTTTCGGGTGTTTTCACCTTAGGAGCAGGCATTTTGTGCGCAGGTCTTGCAATTCTTTTCTTTTTCCTTTGCATACTTGCAACAAAGGGAATAATATGGCTCTCACGGGAGATCATGGTCGGTATAAAAAATCTTTTTATTAAAAAGGAGAATGCATAATGAGTAAAGGTGCAAAGATCTGGCTGATCGCGGCAGGAGCGCTTATCCTCTTCGGCGGTCTCATATTCGTTGTCACGATGTCTATATTAAAATGGGATTTCACGGGGCTTTCAACCGAAAAGTGCGAGACGAACTATTATGAAATAACCGATCCCTTTACCTCGATCGATATCGATACCGAAACCTCGGACGTTTATCTTGTACCTTCCGAGGACGGAAAGTGCTCCGTGGAATGCGTTGAGATGAAAAATCTTAAGCACACCGCCTCGGTCAAGGATGGCAAGCTTAAAATCAAGCTGAACGATACGCGAAAATGGTACGAGCATATAGGGATAGTATTTTCTTCCACTAAGATCACCCTCTCTATACCCAAGGGCGAATATGAAAGGCTTACGGCGAATGGCAGCACGGGAGACGTTAATATCCCGAGTGAGCTCTCCTTTGAATCGATAGACGTCACGTCATCGACGGGGAATATCAATATTAACTCTTCGGCAAGCGGCAAAATAACCGCGCGTGCCACCACGGGAAGCGTCTCTCTTGAAGGGCTCTCGGCAAGCTCGGTTGACGTTTCCGTTTCAACCGGCAACGTGAGCATTCTGGACGCGAATGTCCTGGGGGATATAAGCATCGAGGTGTCAACGGGAAGGACGAGGATCAGCGATACCTCGGCAGGCAGTATTACCACGGAAGGCTCAACGGGAGATCTCTCCTTAAATAAGGTCACATCAACAGGAAGGCTTTTGATCGAAAGAAGCACGGGAGACGTTTCGCTCGATAATACGGTAGCGGCAGATATAGATATCACTACCGATACGGGAGACGTAAAATTCGATAAATCGGACGCTACCGAGATAAAGGTGAGAACCGATACGGGCTCGGTTTTGGGCAATCTGCTTTCCGATAAGATATTCTTCGCAAGATCGGATACGGGAAGAATAGACGTGCCGAAAACCACGGTCGGCGGCAGGTGCGATATTGAGACGGATACGGGCAATATAATCATCGCCGTTTCGGGAAAATAAGCTATCAAGCTCCGTGTTTTGCATAAAATCCGATTTTCAGCATTTAAACGAGGGCAGAAATCTAAGACAATGCAATTCACGCAAATCGCGCTGAACTGAAAACAAGTAAAAAGAGAGGACTTCACGGAATCAAAACCGTTTTGCCCTCTCTTTTTCTGCCATGAATTATATTAGGTATTTAGAAAATAAATATAAATTTCGCCAAAAATCTTCATGCGCCGACCTTATTTTATTTTTTCGTATCTGTGCTTTTCGATGAAGCTTAAGAAAAATCTCCAGGAATGCCTTGAGAGCATATGAAGGGAATGTATTTTAAAATATCCGACTCTTCCTTCTATAAGTCCTTCGCCCGAGCCAAGGTATCTTTCCTCACCGCCGATGAGTCCTGAGTATCCCTCTCTTTCCCAAGCCTCGCTTGCCGCAAGCGCACAAAGCTGCTGAGACTTCGGATCTGCCCAAGCGTCAAAATCGCATGAGCCTATCATAACAAATCTCGGAGCTATCGCGCCTATGAGAAAGTGCTGATCAAAGCCATCGGGAATATTGGTCTTTCTATATTTCAGATAATTCTTGCAGAACCAATACGGGAAGCTTTCGGTAATGTCCTCTATAAGCTCGCCGCGTTTTTTATCTCTCGGCACTTCTCTTCCAAAGCCGGAGGATCCTCTTGAAAGAGAATCTCCCGCGCAGCCCGCGGCATTTGAAAAGGCAAACTTGAATCTTTCGTCCATCATAGCGGTAAAGGCGGCAGTCTTTCCAAGCCTTGAGTGCCCCGCTATCGCAACGTTATCGGGATCGGTGCCCTTAAGAGTCAAGCCGTAATCAAGCACTCTCATCGCCGCCCACGCCCAGATGCCTATCTTTCCGCACGCGGTATCGGTGTCTCTTCCGTTTGGCAGAAGAAGAGGCGCAAGTCCCGTGGTGAAATCCCCGTCATCGCTCGTCACGTCCTTATACGCAAAAACGAGATAATCCACGTCATACTCGGAAAGCTCTTCTTTTGAAAAATAGGGCGAGGTATCAGCGGGATGGATATTATTAAGAATAACAAGCGGTCTTTTATTTCCGTCCACGTGCAGAAATCTATCCACCCTGAAGGTATGCGAGCCGCCGCCGACCTCTACCGTAAGGTCAACGAAGGAATGCGTGACGGCGCCGCAGTTATATCTTCTTTCTATTACCGTCGGCGCGCTCGCCGTCACGGTATATTTTTCGGGAGTCGGCAAATAGCCGAACTCCTCTCTTTGAATTATCTCGATCATCTCTTCCCTCGACGGAAGCTTTGGAAGATCCCTTTTTTCAAGCTCTTGCTTTAGCATACTTATCTCCTTATCAATATATCGTTGCAAAATCGGCATTTTCTAAAAACATATTATCATTTTAATATCCGAGTGTCAAGATAAAAACTCATTTTTCCATTGAAAATCGCTCCCATCTATGATATACTCGTATAATAAATCGGAATGGAGATTTAATATGAAAAGCACATTATCCGAAGAAGCACGTCTCACTGTTTGCGAGATCATAGAAAAAGCCGATCTCAAGGCAGGCGATATTCTCGCCGTAGGCTGCTCGACGAGTGAGATCCTTGGCAGCAAAATAGGAACGAACTCCGCGCCCGAGGTGGCGATGGAAGTATTTTCAGCTCTTTATACAAGCGCCAAAGAAAAGGGAGTTTATCTCGCCGTTCAGTGCTGCGAGCATCTTAACCGCGCGATAGTGATAGAGCGCGAGGCGGCAAAAGGACTTGAAGAGGTCAACGCAGTACCGCAGCCTAAGGCAGGCGGATCTATGGCAACGGCAGCTTATAATACCTTCCGCGATCCTGTCGTGGTAGAGGAAATAAAGGCTGACGCAGGCATAGATATAGGCTTTACTCTCATCGGTATGCATCTTAAAAAGGTTGCAGTTCCCGTAAGACTTAAGAATAATAAGATCGGCGAGGCTATCGTTATAGCCGCAAGATGCCGCCCGAAGTTCATCGGCGGAGCAAGAGCATCTTACAACGAGAAATTGCTGTAAAGCTATATTTTCGGCACAATCCTATTGAAAAAACTCTCGGAGATACTCTCTGCCCTCGCTAAGCTCCTTTTTGAAATCCACGTAGCGCGCTTCGATAGACAGCATACCCTTATAGTCAATTTTACGAAGCAGCTCCGCCCATCTTTTGAGGTCACTCTTATCCTCGGCATTCGGGACGCATCTCTCGGCATTTCCTCGAGCTATATGCGCGTGGAAGATCAGATCCTTGAATTCGGTAAGATCATCTCCGCTTTCGTTCTCAACCGAGAAATGGTGGAAATCTATCATAGTACCAACGTTTTTCAAGCCCACTTTCTTGGCTATTGCGTAAGCCTCGCCAACGGTGGTTATAAAGTTGGTCTCGCTTTTATTCAATGGCTCTATCGCAATACAAATATTGTATTTTTCCGCAGTCTTGCCTATTATGCGAAGCAGCTCGATAAATCGCTCCTCGGCGAAGGCGCGAGTCATACCCTCGGGAATGCTTCTTGCCTTTCCGCTTCCTATAACGCATATCTTGGCGCCAAGCGCCGCCGCTCTGGAAAGGGCGCGAAGCGCATACTCTCCTGCGACATCTAAATAGTTATCGCTGAAAAGCGGTGTGTCAGATTTAAAAAAGCAATTCAAAGCACTAACCGGAATACCTGCCGTCTGACTCTTTGCAAGCTTTCTTTCAAAGGATTCATCGGAAAGCTCGGCGATTCCCGAAAGACTTTCCTCAACGTAATTAAAGCCGAGCCCTTCAACTATACCCGCCTTCTCTACTCCGCAGCATACACCTATTTCCATAATTACCTCCAAGCGGTAGCGCAGGATAACTCCGACGTTTACGGCTTATCCTTTTGATTTTTTGTTTCTTTGCGCTTCCTATGACCATTATATAGCAATTTTTTTACGATTGATAGGAATATATTGCCTCTTTGATGGTAAAATTGTAATTTATTGCGGTCTTTTTTCTTCAGGACTATTGAAAAATGCAAGAAAATCATTTATAATCAAAAGCGAGGTGATCAGTTTTGCAGATAAGATACGTTGAAACTGCGGATTTCTGGATTCAGAAGAAAACCTCGAGGGAGCCGATGCACTTTATGCACCACCATAATTCCTTCGAGCTTTTTTACATAATAAGCGGCGAACGAGAATATTTCATTGAGGACGAATTTTTTAAAATGAAGGCAGGCGATCTCGTTATCGTGCCTGCAAATGCTCTGCACAGGACGGACGGCAAGGGCGCCTTGCGCTTTCTTATAAATTTCTCACAGGCATATCTTGAAAAATTTCTCACCCCCGATATGATAAGCGCTCTACCTATATTTAAGCCCGCGGTCTTCCGAACTGCCGAGGAGCAGAGGGACAGACTTCACGCAAAATTCAACTCGTTGTTTACCGAGTATAGCAGCAGAGCCGAAACAGGTTATATAGAAAGCGACCCCGCGATTGCCGCTCGCTTTTTGGAAATACTTCTCACGGTTTTAAATAGTGAATACTTTTACGTTCGCGAGCTGAGCAGCGATAGCCGCACAGAAAAGATAGTTAAATATATAAACGAAAATTACGCATCAATAAGCAATATAGAAGAGATAGCATCTCATTTTTATATATCAAAATATCACCTTTGCCGCATTTTCAGCCAAAGTCTCGGCACAGGGCTGATCGCTTACCTTAATACTATAAAGATAAGAAGCGCTTCAAAAATGCTGAAGGAAACCGACCTCAGCATCACAGAGATCGCGCTGAAATGCGGCTTCAATTCCCCTTCGTACTTTTGCAAAATATTCAAAAGCGAGAAGGGCGTATCTCCGAAGGATTTCAGGCAGTAGTTATATATCACTTATTAAACAGAGCGCAAATTTCAAAAAAGCAATTTGGAGAAAAATCATGAAGGAACTTGAAGATAGCGAGCTTTTAAAATTATCCGCAGGCGAGCTTGTGGACCTCGGGATATGCCCGACCTGCTTTAACAGAAGAATGAACGGAGCCTTCTACGGTGACGATACGGAGACCTTAGTCTATAAGGACGGGGATATAGAGTGCTTTTTCGTCGGCAATCCGAGAGCCGAAGGCCATATGTGTATATCGACTATCGAGCATTATCACGATATGAGCGAAGCGCCCGACCGCATTAATGAAAAAATAGCGAGGTTCTCTTCCCTGCTTATGAGAATAATAAGATCGGTTTACGGTTGCGAGAGAGTATATCTATGCACGATGTGTGACGGACCGAATAACCATTACCACGTTCAGCTTATTCCGAGATATTCCTTTGAGAAGCGCGGAAGCAATAATTTCGTCAAGCCGAGGAAGCCCTATACTTACAACGAAGAAAAATTCTCTGCCGTAAGGCAGGCTATTCTTGAAATAGCGCCCAAAATCAACTAAAAAAGTAGAAATTCAACCTTTAGTTGTTTGCCTTTATGCGACTTTCGTGATAGAATTAAACCGTAGGTTGTCTGACAGCCTAAAACAATTTGCATCAGGAGAAACAAAATGTCACTTGGAACAACGCTTGCAAACTTACGAAAAAATGCAGGAATGACACAGGGTGAGCTTGGCGCAAAGCTGAATATAAGCGCGCAGGCCATATCAAAATGGGAAAACGGAATATCCGAGCCCGATATTACAACCGTCAAAAAAATAGCCGATATCTACGGAGTCACCGTAAACGATATTGTTGATCCCGAAGGATCACCGAAAGCAAATGCGGTAAAGCAAGAAAATAGCGAAGGGTCAATATTCTCTTCCCTTTCCGACGTATATCTTACCGCTATCGATCCCAATAACAAGATCTCTTGCATCCGATACCTCATAGAAATGCTGGGGATAGGTCTTGCCGAGGCAAAGCTCGGTGTGGAATCCCTTCCTTATCTTATTTCGGGTAACGTCAGCGCCGAGGAAAGCGATAGAATAGTAAGCTATATGGCAGAGGTAGGCGCAACGGTTGCGAAGGAGCCTTCTTCGGGGCAGAACAGATATC
Organism: Clostridia bacterium; assembly: GCA_017462605.1. Lineage (GTDB taxonomy): Bacteria > Bacillota > Clostridia > Oscillospirales > CAG-272 > UBA1740. Next base: position 11,473 of record JAFTQV010000001.1, read on the forward strand.
GCAAGATAATTTCCACCAAAACTCCCGAAGCACCTAAGCCCGACCACACTATGAGAAACCGCTTTATCACCGCGAATATCACAGCGGGCATACCTGCTATCGCGCTTCTGGTGATCAGTATACTTATGTCGCTCAACTCGTCAACGCTTTTTCTTGATATTCTGATTTCGGTATACTCCTGCGCATGCATCTATTCTCTTATATTCCTTATGTGGTACCCCACGGTCACAAGAAAGCTTATGGCGCCCTACCGACTCTTAAACTTCGACGGTTTTTTCTCAAGTATAGGCTCGGCGATTCTTGCGATCCTTTTCTTGCCGTGGCTCATAATAGTTGGACTCATTTCTCCCATTAATTACGCCTTTGCGATCAAAACAAGAGTCGTACGAATGATGGAAGAGGACTGGGACGACGATATATTTTCTTTATAAGAAATTTTTAAAAAGCGGTAGACTTTTGACGTAATTTGGTGTAAAATGTATTCGAACAAAACCGAAAGGAAAAATTATGTCAAGGTTATTTAAAACGATTTATAAGACGGTAATGATAATCCTTCTTACCGTAATACTTCTATTTATGCTGACCGTGCTTGGTCTCAACGCCGCAAAATTCCTTATCTACCCCGATTATTACGCGAGAGCGAAGGCGGTCGCAAAGATCCCCGGGTTTGACGATGGCTTCATCTGCCAGGGAATTGCCGCATCGGACGATGCAGATACGATTCTCGTCTCGGGCTATATGAAGGACGGCAGCGCCAGCCGTATATACGTCACCGACGTTGAGAACAATTCGCACTACGTTACCCTCGCACACGGCGGCGAGCCTCACACAGGGCACGCAGGCGGTATAACGGTGGCAAACGGCGTCATCTACGTTGCTTCGAGCAAAAAGATCAACGTTATCTCTCTCGATACCGTACTTAACGCCAAAAATGGCGCCGAGGTCGAATTTGAAGAAAGAATAGCGACTAATAATTCCGCATCCTACATTTATTCGGACGATGATTATCTCTACGTCGGCGAATTTCACGACGGCGGTAAGTACGTGACCGACCATCCTTACGAAACTCCCGAGGGTATGCACCACGCGATCGTCTCGCGATATTCCCTCACCGATCTTTCGAAGCCCGATATGATCATCTCGGTAAGAGACAAGGTGCAGGGCATATGCTTCACTCCAGACGGTAAGATAGTTCTTTCCACCTCGTACGGTCTTGCGGACAGCGTTTACTACGTATATTCCGAGACCGATCTTATAAAAAGCGAGAACACGCTTGACGGATGCGACGTTTATTATCTTTCGGGCGAGCCTCGTACGATAAAGGGTCCCGCAATGGCTGAGGGACTTGATATGCGCGGAGATAAGATCATAACCCTTACTGAGAGCGCGAGCGAAAAATATCTTTTCGGAAAGCTTTTCTTCGCCGATAATATTATAGCTATCGACTACAATAAATAAAAAATCCAAAAATGGGGGGCTGCTTCATTTAGGCATAACCCAAAAAGAGCGAAGATTCCGTCTAAAAAATACGGTTTCTTCGCTCTAATTTTATGCCTTGTTGTTTTTTGAGGTTGAAATTTTGCAAATTTCTTCCTTTTAATGCTCTTTTTGTATCGCCGTTTCCTCACTCGCCGTATTTTTATACGGCTATCGTTCGTCATCC
>JAFTQV010000078.1 GCA_017462605.1 Clostridia bacterium
AGAGATGTCAAGGATTCTAGCTGCTTCGTCGACGCGACGTTTGATTTCTTCTTTGGATACTTTACGAAGTTTAAGACCGAATGCCATGTTTTCGAAAACGGTCATATGGGGATAAAGAGCGTAGTTCTGGAAAACCATCGCGATATCTCTATCCTTAGGAGCAACGTCATTAACGTATCTATCGCCTATGTAAAGCTCGCCCTCGGAAATCTCCTCAAGTCCTGCGATCATACGAAGGGTAGTAGACTTACCGCATCCCGAAGGACCAACGAAGATAAGGAACTCCTTGTCCTTGATCTCGAGGTTGAAGTCCGAAACCGCGGTAACGCCGCCGGGATACTTCTTGTAAATGTGTCTCAAAGAAAGACCTGCCATAATTAAATCTCCTTTTAATTAAAATATTATTTACCGTACATTATTATACAATATTTTATCTTCCTTTCCAATCGGCACTTCGCCGTTTTTTTCTGCCCTTTTTTAGTGATCTTTCACAAATTCTCTTCTCTTTTTTTGTACGCCTTAACCTTTGATTATATTTTTTTCTAATTTATTAGAATTCGCATAGCTATTGACATATTCAACCAATTGTTGTATAATTTTCTTATAGAAAAACAACGCGAGGACAATGATATGGCAATTTATATCGATAAGGAATCAAAGACCTTCTACCTTGAAGGCGAAAATTCCACCTATTCATTTTTTATAAACAGCTTCGGCTACCCCGAGCATCTCTACTGGGGCAAGAAGATACATCGCGACTACCTGCTTATGGCGAGATCGGGCGGCGCGAGATCCTGCGAGGCTAAGGTCCCCGGCACAAACGAGGGCGGCTCAACCTATAATCATATGCTACCCGAAATATCCTACTTTGGCACGGGAGATTATCGCGAGCCTACCGTTCACCCGGTTTTTGAGGACGGATCAAGAGTCACCGAGCTTCTTTATTCGGGATATGATATACTGCCCGAGAAGCCACGTATCTCAAGTATGCCCTCGATGTCCGGCGGGGAGACTCTCGTTATATATCTTTATGATACTATTCGTGATTTCGGAGCAGAGCTTTACTACACGGCTTACCCCGATTCGGATGTTATTTCGAGAAGAATTATTTACAAAAACGAGTCAAACAAGAAGATAAAGCTCGATAGGGCATATTCATTTGCCCTCGCTCTTCCCAAGGGTGATTACGATGCGCTGACCCTCTTCGGCGGCTGGGCAAACGAAAGAAATCCCGAGAGAACTCCCCTTCATCACGGAGTATTTTCAATAGATTCAAAAAGAGCAACCTCATCAGCTACCCTCAACCCCTTTATGGCGGTAATGGAGCGCGGAGCGAGCGAGGATCGCGGCAACGTATACGGCTTCAATCTTATATATTCATCGTCCTACGCCCTTAAAGCCGAGGGCGCATCGGGCGGTCACTTCGTTGTCAGCGGCGGTATCAACGATTTTGATTTCTCGTGGCTTCTTTCGCCCGGCGAAAGCTTTGAGACGCCCGAGGCGGTGCTTTCCTTCTCTGCCGAGGGGCTTGGCGGAATGAGCCGCAGCTTCCACAGAGCGTACAGAGAGCATTTAATTAATAAAAGGTACGTTAAGGCTCTGCGCCCTGTGCTTATCAACAACTGGGAGGCGACCTATTTTGAATTCACCTTCGAAAAGCTTGCAGCTATCGTTGACTCGATCGAGGGCACGGGAATAGACACATTCGTGCTTGACGACGGCTGGTTTGGAAAGAGAGACGATGATAATTCGGGTCTTGGCGACTGGGTCGTCAACGAGGCAAAGCTCTCGGGCGGACTTGACAGACTCATCGATTACGTACACAGCAAGGGGCTTAAATTCGGTCTTTGGTTTGAGCCTGAGATGATCAGCGAGGACTCGGATATTTTCCGCGCTCATCCCGATTATGCTATCGGCATTCCCGATAGACCCCGCTGCTACTCGAGAAATCAGTACGCAATGGATCTCACGAGAGAGGACGTCCGCGATTATATAGTTGATTCTATCAACGCAATTCTTAAGAAGCACGATATCGACTACGTCAAGTGGGATTACAACAGAAACGTGACCGAATTTTTCTCCGAGGGCAGAGATCCCGATAGGCAGCTCGAATTCAGCCACAGATACGCACTCGGACTTTACGATATCTGCGATAGGATCGTCCTTGCAAATCCCGATATATTCTTTGAGGGCTGCTCTGGCGGCGGCGCAAGATTCGACCCCGCTATTCTCTACTATTTCCCGCAGATCTGGACCTCGGACGATTCGGATGCCGAGGAGCGCACGCACATTCAGTGGGGCACTTCCTACGCATACCCCCTCTCCGCTATGGCGTGCCACGTTTCAGCCGTCCCCAATCACCAGGTAAGAAGGGTCACCCCGATGAGGACTCGCGCGGACATTGCTCACCTCGGAGCGACGGGCTACGAGCTTGACACCACGGTCTTCACCGATAAGGACAGAGACGAGGTAAAGCGCCAGGTCGCTGAATATCACAAAATGGAAGACCTCGTGCTTGACGGAGATCTTTACAGAATAGAGGACCCGACCAAGACGAACTTCTTCTCCTTCGCCATAGTTTCGCCCGACAAGTCGAGAGCGCACCTCACCTGCTACCGCAGCAAGGGTCAGCCGAACCCCGAGCCTCATATAGTCAAAATGGCAGGTCTTGACGAGAATAAGCTTTACTTTATCCCCGAGCTTAATCTCATGCTTCACGGTTCTACTCTTATGAACGTTGGCTTCGCCGTTAATTTCAACAAGGGAGACTTTATGACGAGAACCTTTAACTTCGAGGAAAAATAAATTTTAGTTTACAAATTAAATATTTTTGGGAGGACACGCAGTGAAAAACGAATTGTATGAAAATCCGATAATTCAGATAATAGAATTAGCAGAGTTCGATGTTTTGACCACCTCCGGCACGTCGCCTTCACCGGATCCCGGCAATCAACCCGGCGGTGCAGACCCTGAAGACCCGAATCACGATATTGGTCAGTGGGACCAGATAATGTAAAGGAGACATAGATATGAAAAGAAAGATTTTATCAGTATTGCTTCTCGTCTTCACCATTGCTCTTGCATTTTCGGTAGTATCTTTCGCATCGGAAAGCGAGAGCGAAATCGGCCTTAATATAGAAGGCGCAAACCTCTCCTTTGAGGATTCGGTATATGTAATTTACGCAGTATCTCACGAGGGCATTGACGCGGATGCCGTACAAATGCTCTTCTGGACTTCCCCCAAGGCAAGCGAGGATGATTATAAGATAGGAAGCGAGAGCTACTCCGGCGTTGCAACCGATATAAGCGCGACTCTCAGCGGATCGAGCTGCAAGGTATTCAAGAACGATAAGCTTCGCGCGAAGAACATGACCGACTACGTCTACGCGAGAGCATACGCAAAGGTCGGAGACGTTGAATATTATAGCGAGGTATCTAAGTACAGCATTCTTCAGTATGCATACAATATGCTTGGCAAGACTGCCGAGCCTTCCGATAGCGCGGCTTTCAAAAATATGCTTTCGAGCATGCTTCAGTACGGAGCAGACGCGCAGACCTACTTCGGACATGCCACGTCAAGGCTCGCCGATGCGGACTTTTATCAGATAAACGTTGTTGGCGGTACGCTTTCGGACGGATTTGCGAAGGGACTTTACACCGCGGGCGAGGCGGCTACCCTTACCGCGCCTGCCACGAGTGGCGGCGAGGAGTTTTCAGGCTGGAAAAGCTCGAGCGGCGAGATAGTTTCGAGGGATAACCCCTTTATTCTCGATGAATTCACCAAAAACGAGACCTATACCGCAGTTTACGGCGAAGCGGCTCCCGATCCTCTCACCTGCGTCCACGCTGACGATAACTCGGACGGAGTATGCGACGGATGCGAAAGCACGGTCAACGCAAAGCTGAATCTCCTTGCGGTCAACGATATTCACGGTAAGATATTCGACGCGGAAAACCATATAGGAGTTGACGAGCTTACCACCTACATAAAGAATTTAAGAAAAGAATACGATAATTTCATTCTCACTTCCACGGGAGATATGTGGCAGGGCAGCTACGAATCCAATCTGACAAAAGGTCTTATGATGACAGACTGGATGAACGAGGCAGGCTTCGTTTCCATGACTCTCGGCAACCATGAATTCGACTGGGGCGATAAATATATATATGAAAACGCCGAATTAGCGGAATTCCCCATTCTCGCGATCAATATTTATGATAATGAGACGAACGAAAGAGCAAGCTACTGCCAGCCTTCGATCGTCGTTGAGTGCGAGGGCTTCTCGGTCGGAATCATCGGCGCGATCGGTGACTGCTACTCGTCCATATCGAGCGAAAAGGTAGAAAACATGACCTTCAAGGTCGGCAGCGAGCTTACAGCCCTTGTCAAGGCGGAGTCGGAAAGACTTAAGAGCGAGGGAGTTGACGTCATCGTTCTCTCCGTTCACGACGGATACGATAATTACGACGCTTCCCTCTCCAACGGTTACGTTGACGCCGTTTTTGAAGGACATACGCATGCATCATACGTCAACAAGGACTCCTACGGAGTATACCATATCCAGGGCGGCGGAGACAATAAAGGAATCTCCAATATCATAATGTCTTATAATATCGTGACGGATGAGCTTACCGTGGATACGGCAAGATTTATTTCAACCGATGAATACGCAGCTCTTGAGGACGACCCGATAGTAGATGAGCTTCGCGTGAAGTACGCGGAAGAGGTAGCTCTCGGAGAAAGGCACGTTGCTACTCTCCCATCCGACATGGACGGTACAACTATAAGAAACCTCGTTGCCGAAACTTACCTTTCGGCAGGACTTGAAAAGTGGGGCAATGATTACGACATTTTCCTCGGCGGCGGCTACATCTCGGTAAGAGACCCGAAGATGTTCAGCGCGGGAGACCTTTATTATAAGGATATCTTTGGCGTTCTTACTTTCGATAACCCAATAACGCTCTGCTCGGTCAGCGGCGCAAACCTTCTCTCGAAATTTGTCAACACGACGAACACCAATTATTTCATAGCTTACAGCGAATACGGCGCAGATAACGCCGATTCGATAGACGAGAGCGCGACATATTACATTATTGTCGATACCTACTCTGCGTACTATAAGAATAACGGACTGACGGTCATCGATACTTACGACGAGAATATCTATGCAAGAGACCTTGTTGCGGAATATCTCGAAGGGGCGTATCCCCCTGTTATAGATGACGAGACCGAGGAAGAGACCGTTTATTTTGACGATATGATCACCGTTGGCGATGCGCTAGAGATCGGCGCGGGACTTGCTCTCGGCGAGAGAACCGAGGAGCAGTATCTGATCGTTGGAAAGATCACAAGCATCACAGGCACGACATACGGCAATATGTATATCGAGGACGAGCTTGGCAATGCGATATACATATACGGACTTTACGATGAAAGCGGTATCAGATACGATTCTATGGTGCCTGCGCCCGCTGTTGGCGATACTGTTATCGTCAAGTCGGATATATACTATTACAGCAATACGAATGACCCGACGCAGAATAAGCTTGAGCTTTATGATGCTACCCTCATAAGCTTTGCTAAGGGAAAGACGGTTGCCGAAGCGAATGACATCGGCGAGTCTCTTGCGGTCAATACCGCAACCGCGGAAAAATATTATATGCTTGTCACCGTGACGGAAATCAAAAATACGGAGTACGGAAACTTATACGTGACCGATGCCTCCGGCGAAACGATATACGTTTACGGCACGTGGGACAAGTCTAATACGAACCGCTTCGGAGCATTCCTCGATCAGATCAAGGTTGGCGATACTATCCTGCTTTACTCGGCAGTCAAGCACTATCAGAATGCAGACGGAACATACACCACGATCGAGCTTGAAAATGCTATCCTGCTCGGAAAGATAGTTTGACAGGTATTTCAAAAAAATAAAATTATACCCGATAGGAAATGCGCGGCAGGTAATCCGATCCGCTCCCTATCGGGTATAATTTATTTTTCTTAAAGCTTTTTAACCTTATCCACAGTAGCCGCGATCGCATCGGCAACAGCTCCCCTGAAGCCTGCGCGCTCAAGCGCGATGACCCCCTCGACAGTGCTTCCGCCGGGGGAGCAAACGTCGTCTCTCAGCTTATCGGGATGCTCGCCCGAGCTTATGAGCATAGCTGCCGCGCCCTCAAGCATTTTTGCGGCGTAAAGCAACGCCTTATCGCGAGGCAAGCCTTGGGCAACGCCGCCCGCCGCCAGCGCATCGGCAAAGATATATGCAAATGCAGGTCCCGAGCCTGCAATCGCGCTCTCCGCATCAATAAGGCTCTCGGGAAGCTTATCAAGAAGTCCCGTCTCCTTCATTATCTGCTTGAAGCCCGCCTCAATACTATCGGTAACGAGGCTATTCGCCGCATAGACGGTAACGCCTCGCCCGAGCTTGACTGCCGTATTCGGCATTATTCTTATTATAGGCGTATCGGGAAGCCCGAGAAGCTCAAGGGCGCGTATCTCTTTCCCCGCAAGCATTGAAACAACGCATCCCTTACCCTTTTTAATATATGGGGAAAGCGACTTTATGACGGAAAGCGCCATGATCGGCTTGACGGCAAGAAAGATATAATCGCACAGAGCCGCAATATCTTCCGCGCTTGAAATATTTGCATTTATGCTATCTGCAAACGCCTTCGTTTTTTCTGTATTTGGGTCGTAAATGTAAACATCAGTAGTCTTAACGCGCGAAATAGCGGTCGCTAATGCGCTTCCCATATTTCCGCATCCAATAAATCCAACCTTCATTTATATGCTCCTCTCTTATCTTCTTATCTGCCCGTTTCCGCGGACGATATATTTATAAGTTACAAGCTCTCTTATTCCGAGAGGTCCTCTTGCGTGCAGCTTCTGAGTTGATATACCCATCTCGCAGCCGAGACCGAACTCTCCGCCGTCTGTGAAGCGGGTAGAGGCGTTGACGTATACCGCCGCAGAGTCAACGTTCTTCGTGAAGTATTCCATAGCCTCTTCATCCTCTGTTATTATCGCTTCGCTATGCGAGGTCGAGTGAAGAGCTATATGGCGGCAGGCATCCGAAACTCCCGAGACTACCTTGACCGCGAGGATGTAGTCAAGAAATTCGGTATCAAAATCCGTGTCTTGCGCGGGCGTGCCTTGGATTATTTTCGCCGCCTCGGGATCGAGCCTCAATTCAACGGGAGTCTTCCCTTCCCTCTCCCTATCGTCGGTAAGGCGCGCCTTAAGCTTCGGCAGGAATTCACCAGCGATCCTTTTATCAACTAAAAGCACCTCTTCCGCATTACAGACCGAGGGGCGGCTCGTTTTTGCATTTTCTATTATTGAAAGCGCCATATCCATATCTGCGGCGCCGTCAACGTAAATATGGCAAATGCCCGTTCCCGTCTCAAGGCAGGGTACCTTTGAATTTTCAACGCAGGCGCTGATAAGCCCCTTTCCGCCTCGGGGTATCAGCATATCAACGCAGCCGCGAGCTTCCATAAGCTCAATAGCGCTCGCTCTTGACGTATCGCTGACAAGGGAGATGACGTCCTCGGAAAGTTCAGCTCTCTTAAGTCCGCGCTTAAGCGCAGTAACGATAGCCAAAGACGAGCCGTACGCTTCCTTACCCGAGCGCAGAACGCAGACGTTGCCGCTCTTAACGGCGAGAGCCGCCGCATCAGAGGTAACGTTCGGGCGGCTTTCGTATATAATGGCAATGACTCCCATTGGGACTGTCACCTTTTCTATCCGAAGGCCGTTGGGGCGAAGGTTTTTTTCAAGGCAGATGCCAAGCGGCGTTGGCAGTGCGGCGATCTCGCCGATCCCCTTAGCCATAGAGGCAATGCGTTCTTTCGTCAGGCGAAGGCGGTCTATCATAACGTCCGAAATGCTGCCCTGCGCAAGAGAGACGTCGCGCGCGTTTGCCTCGAGTATCTCGCCCTCGGCGAGTAAAAGCTCTTCCTGCATATAGATAAGAGCTTTATCTATGACGGCAGGGTCCTGCCCTCTGAATAATTCTGCCGCCGCCTTTGCCTTACGGCAAAGATCCATTGTTGATGACGTGTTATTCATTATAAGCTCCCCCTCAGGATCTTTTAGCAAAAAATCTCGTTCCGATGCCCTCGCCCGAGACTGCGGTATAGAGAAGCTCGGGGTCGTTGCCGTTCATTATTATCATATCGCAGCCGCTCTCCGTTGCTATTTTCGCGGCGCGGATCTTAGTGACCATACCGCCCGTTCCGAGCTTCGTGCCTGCTCCTTCTGCCAGAGCCTCGATGCTTTCATCTATACGGTAGACCTCTTTTATCATAGTTGCATCGGGATGCTTTTTGGGATCGGCAGAATAAAGACCGTCTATATCGGAAAGAAGTATAAGAAGCTCCGCCTTTACTCCCTCGGCAACCTTAGCGGCAAGAGTATCGTTATCACCGAATTCTATTTCCTCGGTGGATACCGTGTCATTTTCATTGATTATGGGTAAAACTCCGAGCGAGAGAAGCTTTTCAGCCGTGTTCTCAAATTTCTCGTGCCTGTCACTTACCTGAAGATCGGGCGCGGTCAAGAGTATCTGCGCTGTGGTGTGATTATACTCCGAGAAGAGCTTATCGTATGTATACATAAGCTCGCATTGCCCAACGGCGGCGCAAGCCTGCTTCCCCGCGAGATCCGAGGGTCGGCTTGGGAGATGAAGCTTACCGACACCCATAGCGATAGCTCCCGAGGATACGAGTATTACCTCGTTGCCCGCGTTCTTGATATCGCTTATGACCTTGACGAGCTTTTCAACGTGCCTGATGTTCAGGCAACCTGTGCTGTACGTGAGATTTGACGTACCGACCTTGATAACAATTCGCATTTTTGCGCCTCCTTACCATATTTTAACATTTTTACGTCTTTATTTTTTTATTGTAGCACATTTTTTTGTTTATTACAATAATTAATTAAAAAAACAGAGCATAAAACAACTTATTTTTCGCTATTGGGAGTAAAAAAACTTAAAAACCCTTAATTTTTCATCTTGACAGTTTAAGATAAATATGTTATAATGCATAGGTCAAATACAAAGGGGTATCGCCTAGTGGTATGGCAAGGGACTTTGACTCCCTCAACGTTGGTTCGATCCCAGCTACCCCTGCCAATACAAAGAGTCCACCTTGAGGGTGGGCTCTTTGTATTGGTTGGTGTAGCAAAAGGATCGACCAAGCGCGCCCCTTATGGAGCGAGCGCTGTTGGTTCGCATTCGCTTCTCGAAGATCGGAAAGCTTGCTTTCCAGGCGAAGAGAAAGCGAATATTCGCGCAGCGAAATGCCAGCTGCCAAAAAAGCACGCATATGCGTGCTTTTTTATCCAATCCGAAGTATTGGTATGTAGGAATCGCCGCAGGCGTATGGCATCACG